>NZ_JACJSC010000014.1 GCF_014697575.1 Planktothrix sp. FACHB-1365
AATTTAGAAAAGACTACAGTTGACTCATCAAACTGTTAATCGCTTGATCGGCGTTAGCTTCAGCCTTCTGTAAGCTTTGACCTAACTGTGCGTACTCAGGACGTAAGGAATGAAGGTATTTTGCGCTAGTGTTTTTATACCCTTGAATCCGGCGTTCATTCCGTCCTTCATTACGTCGGTAGGTTTCATGATGGCGGTTTATCGCTGTTTGATGATTACCGATTTTTTGCAATTTATCGTAAGCACGTTTAGACGCTTTACGCTTGCGACGGGTATCTTTTTCTAACTCCGTTAATGCGTCAGCCTCTTCCTCTGTGAATGCGCGTGCTTCCTCTACAACGGGTACAGCGCGATAACTTTTCCAGCTACCAGGGGAATCAGGGGTAATAGCGTTAGTTGCAGATTTAGAATGTACAGAATTAGCGTCTAAGTTGGAGTGCTTACCGTCTACGGGTGCAATGTTTCCACTGCCATTAAAATCATTGCCTTTAAAGAATCCTAACATTTGTGTAAACCCTTAATGAATGAGTGTTACACTGATAACTGATAACTTAATCTAAATCAATTAACTTAACCGTTCAACGGTTGTTACGGGGTTAACCTTTACTTCAATAACTGTATTGAGAAAGTACCCAGCGAGAAAACAGAGTAACGGAATAAACCAGGGGGATAAATAATCGATAATTCCTTTAGGTTTGTTCATTCTGTTGTCCCTCTAAATCCTTAGCTGCTCTGGCTTTTTCTAAAATATCAAGCCAGTCCTGTTCACCGACAAAGTTGTCTAAAATGTCCTCAACATCCCACCGAAACCAGTAGAGAAATTCTCTTTCATTGGGGGGAAGACCATTGAGTGAAAGATAGACAGGAATGTACTCCTCAAAAGCTTTAAATAAACCAGCTTGAGAGCTAAGGTCTTGGTTCATGCTACTAACGCCTCTGTTAACATCCGTTCTGACTCTTCTAGTAACCCTAAATAGATAGCTGCGGTATGTTCATCAGGTGGGTTTTTCTGCATATCAGCAAGAGCGTCTAGGGTGACTCCCTTGTCTACATAACCCGTCATTTTTGCGATTAACTTGTCACGGTATGGGGTAGATGATTCTGACGGTTTTTCCTTAACCCAATTACCCAGTTTTTCATCAAAAATTAAGTAACCAGAGTTATCGGGTTTACAAGGGTAAGTAGGGGTAAAGGTGAACGGAAGGATAGGGGGGTTTTTAGTCGCTGTAATACTTTCAACTTCTACCCAATCACCGTTAATTAAGGTATGAGTAGGGTCAAAGGGTAGCTCTTCCTCAATAGTAGACTGATTCACTGTTACACTGATATCAGTTTGACGGGTTTTGATAAAGGTTAAGTATTCTTCTTGTTCTACTCCGTCGTCAATAATCGTTACCTGTTCTTTAGCGTCAGTTTCAGCAATAATTTGTTCCGTCGCTGCAATAGCTTGTTCCCATGTCGCTTTTTTAGCGAGTGAACCGTAGGCGCGTACATCATCAGAGGTTAACCCCAATTCAGTCGCTTTAGCTTTGAGTTCTGCAAGTGTCATAATATTTTGTGACTCCTATGTATATGGGTGTCGTGGGGTAAGCGTTTAAGGTTGGTAGCCGTCCGACGCTTACCTTTGCTTTGTACTCCCACATCATGCCATAATGATTGTGCAGAATGCAAGGTTTAATGTGACAAATGACTATTACAATTTGTAAATTGATTAGATGGAAGTTAAGGGAAGTCATGGCTAGACAACGGGTATCCATCCGTCAACTAGCTGAATTGACGGGTTTACACAGGAATACTGTTGCCCAATTAAGAGGTGCTGACACATTGCCGGGGTTGAGTCAGGGAACACTAGAGGCACTATGTAAAGCGTTAGGGTGTACTCCCTTTGAACTGATAGAGTATGACCCCGATTAACCACTCACCCCAAAACACTAAAACCCACTGACTAACAATCGGTGGGTTATTTTTATCTCTATTTACACGGTAGGTTGTGCAAGGGGGTTGTGTAAGGGTAAAACTATTACCTTGTAAGGGTTACAGGCATTTTAACGCTAAAACTAGATAGGGGGTTGTGTAAGGGGGTTGTGTAAACCTCTAATCCTTATATATCAATACTTTCACCATTCCTTACACAGCCTACACAGCTAATTTGCTAAAAAAATATTATTTTCATTACCTATAGGTTACCTATGTCCAGTCAGGACTACCCAATAGATACCCTTACCCGTTTTTCAAAAGTTTTAGGGAAAAATGATGTGTAAGCTGTGTAAGCCATGCTAAAACCCCTACTCTGTAACGCTTTGAACCTTACACAACCCCCTTACACAACCCCTACTTATCTGTTGATGGTTAAATGTCTTAAAACCTATACACAGTAAGACTTCTGACGCTTACACAACCCTTGCGCGGTATTTTACACAACCCCCTTAATAAAAAACCACTGACGTTAAACCAGTGGGTTGAGTGATGGGTTTTAACTTTAGGGTTAACCCTTTGTCAGTATCTCTAGTACCTTTTTAATTTCCGTTTTGATAGCACCCCCTTTGTTGGCAGGTAGGGTTAACGCTTGAGTTAGTGTCTCTATAACATCGTCTAAATCGGTAGAGTGATCGCCATCCCCCTTGTCCAATTTATGAGCATAGGTTAAGACATCATCTGCTATAGGTTCAGGTAGTCGGTAGGGTCTCACTGGTTTATTAATCCATTTTGGTTGGCTTAACCCTTGAGTATTAGGATTATAGTTAGGCATATAATTATTCCCTGTTTAGTGTTGACTGTTCTATCAGTGTAACACTGATTCAGTATAATAAGCTATTTAGTTTGTTTTTTCTGTTTTGTGATTCCTATTTTCGTTAAACGAAAATCGTTTAACGAATTTTTTTATTATCTATCCTTTAGCATCTCAAACTTATCCGTAACCAGTCCTTATAGCTACCGCTATAATGCCTTACCCTTACTGTGTACCCATACTAAGTATTCAATCGTTTCACTCATACCGTTCCGTACTGACTCAGGTACTCCCGTGTAGACTTGCTTAAGCTTAATGTAGTCCTTATCTTCTCATCATCTCCCGCGTACCGCTTAACCCTACCCTTCTCTAAGTTGTCTAACTTATCCATAATTTTTGACTGCCATCAAAAAATTTTACTTAGCTCCAATTGTATGCACAAAGGGAAGTAAACCTAAAAGTTAGCAGGCAAGGTAAGGGAATAGTAGGGGTTAATCCTTAGTACAGAACGCTACTCAAAAGACTCTATAATTATTTATAAATGAGTAACTATTGAGTAACTCAGTTGGTAGAGCGGTTCACTCGTAATGAACAGGTCAAGGTGAAAGGCTGATACAGCAAGCATCATAGGTTAATAAATTTGAAAGCTGCTTATCGGACTTGAACCGACGACCTGTTCATTACGAGTGAACCGCTCTACCAACTGAGCTAAAGCAGCAAAAAAGCAATATTCAGTACAATAGTACATTATAGCAAAACTTAATCTCAACTGTCAAGTTTTTTCAGGCAAACCAGAGAAACTTAATTTTTTCAACTTCTCCCTAACTGCCGCAACCACCGCCAAAAACGACGAATTTGCAAGTTTAACCAATGCAAAAAACCCTGAGATTGAGGGGCAGACAAGGGAGACGGTGAGGTTAATTGTTGAATAGCATTATCGCAATCTTGCACATCGGCATCAAGTCCCAGATTTTGATACAATTCACGGGCATTTCGATAAGCACCCAGAGCATCTTCAGTTCTGTTAATTTTACCCAAAGCAAACCCTAAGTTAGCCCAGAAAATAGCTTGATATTGAGGATTTTCTAATTGAATCGCTAAAGCTTGCTGATAATACTGAATTGCCGTCTGATAGTTTTCTAAATTTTTATAGGCTCCCCCTAAATTATTGAGAGAGATTGCCTCACCCATTTTATAGTCGATTTCCTGTGCAATTTCTAACGATTGCTGATAGAAATCGATTGCCCGTTGGTATTGCCCTAATGAATCGTAAGCATTGCCCAAACCTCCCAGAGAGTTAGCAACGCCACTGCGATCGCCGATTTCCTGTGCAATTTCTAAGGATTGCTGATGGAAATCGATTGCTTGTTGGTATTGCCCTAATGAATTGTAAGCATTGCCCAAACCTTGCAGAGAGGTAGCAACGCCACGGCGATCACCGATTTCCTGTGCAATTTCTAACGATTGCTGATGGAAATCAATTGCTTGTTGGTATTGCCCTAATGAATTGTAAGCATTGCCCAAACCTTGCAGAGAGGCAGCAACACCACTGCGATCGCCGATTTCCTGTGCAATTTCTAACGATTGCTGATGGAAATCGATTGCTTGTTGGTATTGCCCTAATGAATTGTAAGCAGTGCCCAAATTCCCCAGAGAGGTAGCAACGCCACTGCAATCGCCGATTTCCTGTGCAATTTCTAACGATTGCTGATAGAAATCGATTGCTTGTTGGTATTGCCCTAATGAATTGTAAGCAGTGCCCAAATTCCCCAGAGAGGCAGCAACGCCACTGCAATCGCCGATTTCCTGTTGAATTTCTAACGATTGCTGATGGAAATCGATTGCTTGTTGGTATTGCCCTAATGAATCGTAAGCATTGCCCAAATTGTTCAGAGAGGCAGCAACGCCACTGCGATCGCCGATTTCCTGTGCAATTTCTAAGGATTGCTGATAGAAATCGAGTGCTTGTTGGTATTGCCCTAATGAATTGTAAGCAATGCCCAAACCTCCCAGAGAGTTAGCAACGCCACTGCGATTGCCGATTTCCTGTGCAATTTCTAACCATTGCTGATAGAAATCGATTGCCCGTTGGTATTGCCCTAATGAATAGTAAGCATTGCCCAAACCTCCCAGAGAGGTAGCAACGCCACGGCGATTGCCGATTTCCTGTGCAATTTCTAACGATTGCTGATAGAAATTGATTGCTTGTTGGTATTGCCCTAATGAATTGTAAGCATTGCCCAAATTCCCCAGAGAGGCAGCAACGCCACTGCGATCGCCGATTTCCTGTTTAATTTCTAACGATTGCTGATGGAAATCAATTGCCCGTTGGTATTGCCCTAATGAAAGGTAAGCATTGCCCAAACCTCCCAGAGAGGTAGCAACGCCACGGCGATTGCCGATTTCCTGTGCAATTTCTAACGATTGCTGATAGAAATTGATTGCTTGTTGGTATTGCCCTAATGAATTGTAAGCATTGCCCAAAGATGTTAAAGCTGTACCAAATTGCCAGTTTTCATACTCGCCTTCAGGTTGCCAATTTTCAACTAACTGATGATACAACTCAACGCGAGTTGAATTATAACCGCTTAGATCCAAAAAGCTATCAACATCATCATCACCAAGGGTATTAAATGCTAAAGGATATTGCCCTAACTGACAGCGATGATAAAAAATCTGCAAATACTCATTCACATCATCTAGGGTTTGCCATTGCTGCCGAGGTTTTAAGCAATTTAGATAATAGTAAATTGCCTCTAAATGGGCTGGGGTTTGTTCTCCGGCTTTATGCTTTAAATACGCTAAAATCACAGGTTGAAAACTCCAGAGACGGTTCTCGCTTTCTAATAACCAAGATCGCCTGACCAACTGCCGCAAATCTTGCTGAATTTCTGCCGCCGTTTTCTCCAACCCCGACACCGCCAATGCTATCTCGGCATCAAACTCACCCCGCAATATTGTCACGACCGTTAACAGGGTTTTCAATTGTTCACTTAAACGCTGATAACTCACATCCAAAACCGCTACAATTCCCACTTCCCTTTGGCGGTGATTTCCCTTAACATCGGGATGGGTGAGTAACTGCTGTAAATTCTTTAATCCTAATTCTGTTAATCGTTCTAACCGAGGATTTTGGGGCGAATCATCTATTAGCAAATCCGCCACTAACCGCAATAACAACGGATACCCGTCAACTAATCGGGAAAATGCCTTTAATTCTTCTGGATTATTTTTGATTCCCTTCCCGTGCAAAAACGCTGCCCCTTCCGTTTCCTCAAAACCTTCTAAAGATATCCAATGATTAAACCCCCGAATATTCGGACGTTCCCGCGTTGTAACAACGATCGCACTCTCGCTTCTTTTGTTCGTCCAACTTCTAAAAAACTCATCATAAAAACTACCAATTACAAACTCATTCTCCTGTAACAAGGTTTCTAAATTGTCAAACACTAATAAACATTTCGTTTGCTGTAAACAACTAATTAACGCTTGAACCAACTCCGTTTCCTGTTGAGGAATTGGAAAATTAAAATACTCTAAAACCTTTCGCGCCACTTCGGTAAAAATTGCCCCCGTACTCACATCCGCCCAATAGCCGCAATATTCTGTTTTTAATTCATCAAATACCTTCTCGGCTAAACTGGTTTTTCCTAACCCTCCCGTTCCCTCAATTCCCATTAAGGTAATCTCTGGATCTCGTATCCAGTTTTTTAATTGTTCAATCTCTTTTTCTCGCCCCTGCCAATAGGCACAAACCCCGCTAAAATTGCCTCCAATTAATACCCCAAATCGGGGTTTAGTGTTGAGAATTTCCTTAATTTGATCAATATCTTCGCTAATTTCCCCTAACCGTTCATTAACTCCCGAAAACCCGGCTCGAATTTCCGCTAAAATCTCCTGTTTTGCCGCTTCCAATCTTTTTCAGTTGTTATTGCTAACGTCTTTAAATTTTTCTGAACGGTTTGATCAATTCCTTCAATTGCTGCCAAATTGAGAATCACCAAGGAAATAGCCGCCCCCGTTGCTTTCGCTAAATCATGATTCGTTCTATCCTGGGTTTCGAGTCGTTTGGCTAACTCCCCCATATCGTTCGCCACCAACCCCCCAAACACCCCTGCAACCATACCCGACAAGGTAGAAATAATCGCAGGTGCGGCTGTTCCTGCTACGATGGCTGCAAGGGTTGGGCAGAATGTTGCCCCAAGTAAAACTGTACCGAATAACGCTAGGCGAGAGGCAGTCTGTCCAGGGATTAGGGACATTTTGGGTAAATTAGTTCTCAATTGATGAGATTATAGCAAGTCAACCCGGTTTCTTAACAGACCAATCTCGACCATGAAACAGCCCTACGGTCCCGCGTCCCCTTCACACCCCACTTTCTTGTTTTTTCTGCACTGAGTCAATACTACGCTGGGTTTCTTGAACAGCTTTTTGATTTCCAGTTTGTTGGAGAATTGCTAAGGCTTCTTTCCAGGTTTGTAAAGCTTGGGGATAGTTTCCTAAGCGTTCATAAACTTGTCCAATATTATTTAAAGTTGTACCGATTTCGGGTTTATTATTCAGGGTTTGATAAATAGATAAAGCTTTTTGATAAGCTTCTAAGGCTTGGGAATATTGACCTTGACTATAATAAACACTACCTAAACTATTAAAAGCAGTGCTTAAATTTCCTTGATCATTAGCCAGTTTTGCAAAATCAATTGCTTTTTGATAAGATATTAAAGCTTGATCAGATTGTTTGAGTTTTTCCTGAATTTCCCCGATTAAATGATGAACTTTGGCAGCACTCCCATGATCTTCTATTCGGGTCATTAATTCTGAAGCTTGTTTAAAATAAACTAACGCTTGAGAATCCTCTCCTAACTGACGATATAATAACCCAATATTACTCAATAATCGTCCAACTCCAGCTTGATCTCCAATTTGGCGACGGAAGGCTAATGCTTGTTGATAAATTTCTAAAGCTTTTTGAGTATCTCCCTGAATTAAATACAAAGCTCCTAAATTATTTAACGTGCGACTAAGATCCCGTTTATCTCCAACTTCTTCCCGAATAGTTCGAGCTTGTTGATAGAATTTTAACGCTTGATCATATTGTTTTAATGTGGTATAATCAGAGGCTAAATTATGGAAAGATTCGCCAATATTTACTCGATCATTAATCGATTGGGCGATTTCTAACGCTTCTTGATGTAATTTTAAAGCGTCTGAGACTTTATTTTGATCGCGATAGATAAATCCAATTAAATTTAAACTGCGACTAATTCCACTTTGATAGTCTGGGTTCTTGTTTTCGGCTTGTTGATTTAATTGTCGATAGGAATTAAGGGCTTTTTGTAAAACGTTTAAGGCTTCTGCATCATTGCCTAAATTACTATAAACTTCCCCAATATAAGTGAGAGTTTCGGCAATTTCAGCTTGTTTTCCTTGTTGTTCTTGCTGTTGTAAAACAGTTTGAAACGTTGCTAAGGCTTCTGGAAATGACCCTTGACGAAATTGCTCAATTCCACTTTCAAATAAAGCCTTAACATTAGGCTGATTAGGGGTTTGAGCCAATGTCACGGTTGATTGTCCGAAGGCGAAATTAAAAGGAGGTGCATGAAGCAGAAACCAACTGATTCCTATACTCAGGGAAACTTGCAACACCCCGGCACTAGCCGTTAAAATACTAAAGGGTCTGAATAAAAATAACCTGTTTTGAAACAATAACAACTTGTTCATGGCGATATTTTCAGCGTAAATAGCAAGATTCTGAGGAAAATCGGGAAGTCGGGAAAGAGACAGAAGATTAACTCTGTTTCCAGTTTACCCATCCTTCCTGTCGAGAACGATGAAAGTCACTTTTTCACATATTGATCAATTATGATACTAAATTTAACGGCTGATACCATTCTTAACCATGCTATTGCTGGAGATGATTTATCCCCAGAGGAAGGGGTGGTTTTGCTTCAGCAAACTGACCCAGCAATTATTGAGAATATTCGGCTGGTGAGTGATACTTTACGATCTCAACAAGTGGGGGAAACCGTTACTTATGTGATTAATCGCAATATTAATTTTACAAATATTTGTGAACAGCATTGTAGTTTTTGTGCGTTTCGTCGAGATGCTGGAGATGAAGGAGCGTTTTGGTTAGAACTAAATCAAATTTTAGAAAAAGCGGCTGAGGCGCTTCAACGGGGTGCGACGGAAATTTGTATGCAGGGTGGGTTAAACCTGGAAGCGAAAATTAACGGGAAATCCTTACCCTATTATCTCCATTTAATTCAAGCCCTTAAAACTCAGTTTCCCCACCTCCATCTTCATACTTTTTCTCCTCAAGAAATACAATTTATTGCCAGAGAAGATCATCTCTCTTATGCCGATGTCATGATAGCATTACGGGATGCTGGAGTCGGTTCTATGCCGGGAACGGCTGCGGAAATTTTAGATGATTCTGTCCGAAAAATCATCTGTCCTGAAAAAATTAATACCGCGACTTGGTTAGAAATTATCGAAACAGCCCATCGTCTCGGTATACCCACCACCAGCACAATGCTATCGGGTCATATTGAAACGCCTCAACAGCAAATGCAGCATTTACAACAGTTGCGATCGCTCCAACAAAAAGCCATTGAACAGAATTATCCCGCTAGAATTACAGAATTTATTGTATTACCCTTTGTGGGAGAAACAGCCCCACCTCCCTTGCGACGACGAGTGGGACGGGATCAACCGATTTTAGCGGATACCTTATTATTAACAGCCGTGGCTCGAATTTTCCTCGGTCATTATATCCCGAATCATCAACCCAGTTGGGTGAAATTGGGTTTAGACGGAGCAACGGAAGCCTTGCGATGGGGATGTAATGATATTGGGGGAACCTTAATGGAAGAACACATTACCACCATGGCGGGAGCCAAAGGAGGAACCTGTATGGAACCCGAAACCTTAGAAAAAGCGATCGCTTGCTTGGGGCGTCCCTATCAACAACGAGATACCCTCTATAAGCATTCTTCTGTGAAACAAGAATCCCCCGTCACAGCGTAGCTTGACGGGCGAGTGTCAACACTATCATTCCCGATAAAAAAGACTCGCTGAGATGACTGTTACTCTCTCTCAACGAGCCTCAAGGACACAACAGAAACTTAACAATTTATGCCACTAAAGAATCTTCAAATTCTTGGGTTAAATAATCCAGTACCGTATCCAGGGTTTGCTGTTTGACCCACCCTTTCATCACCGCAATTTCTCCAAACCGGAGTTTTAATTCATTTTGTTCTTCCAGAATTAAATTAATTTGGGATTCATCAAGCAATTTAGCTTTGCAGAGATAATAACCCAAGGGATGCCGATGTTGGGTCTGTTCCAACTGCGGTAAATAATCAGCAAAGAAATCAATGGTGTCTTGTTCTAACCATCCCAACTCAACGACAAAATCACCAAATCGTTTACCCGGTTCCTGTTTTTGTCGTTCTAAAATAGTGTGAACTTGATCACCCGACAGTAACCCGGCTTTTCGTAAGATTTCACCCAAGAAGGGAGACTCCCAATTAATAAATTCTTGTTGGGTTAAATAATCCAGTAGCGTATCCAGGGTTTGCTGCTTAACCCACCCTTTCATTACCGCAATTTCCCCAAACCGGAGTTTTAATTCCCGTTGTTCTTCGAGAATGAAATTGATTTGGGATTCATCGAGCAATTTAGCTTTATAGAGATAATAACCTAAAGGATATCGTTGTTTTGATAACCCTAACTGCGGTAAATAATCGGCAAAGAAATCAATCGTTTCCCCTTCCAACCATCCCAACTCAACAACGAAATCGCCAAATCGTTTTTCAGGTTGTTGGGTTTGCAATTCCAAAACAGTCTTAACTTGGTCAGCAGACAATAAGCCCGCTTTTTGTAAGAGTTGTCCTAAGCGGGGAGATTCCCAATTGACAAATTCTTCTCTGGTGGAAAATGGAGGTGTATAGAGTTTTAACTTTTGTAATAACAGTAACCAAAAGAAAGGAAGATCCTCAATCAGATACCGTTTCCATAAACGTTTGGGTTCGGAAAACAAGCGGTGTAACCATTCCACACCCATATTACTCATCCATTGGGGGGAGCGACCTTTTTCTCCCGCTTCAAAGTCAATCGTTGCACCAATCGCTAAAAATACCTTAATATTTTTGAGTTGACTGCGGTATTTAGCAATCCATTTTTCTTGCTTAGGTGCTCCTACACCAATGGCTAATACGGTAGCTCCAGAGTGATTAATCCGATCAATAATACGTTGGCATTCTACCTCATCTTTTTCAAAGCCAAAGGGAGGGGAATAAGACTCGATAATCATTTTCCGCCCCACCTTTTTATTAATGTTTTCTTGGGCGCGTTGAGCAACTCCCTCAGCGGCTCCCATCAAGAAAATTGTTACTTTTTCATGATTTTTATAATACTCATAGAAGGCTGGAAATAAGTCCGAACCCGAAATTTTTTCTTTGATGGGCTGACCTAAAAATTTAGAGGCATATATCAAGATCTTACTATCACAAACCCGGTAGGTTGAAGCTTGGTAGATACCATAAAAGTCCGGGTCTTTCTGTAATTTCATTAAGTGATCGACGTTAGGGGTAAAAACGACACCGCCCCTGGAACCTAACCGTTTAAGAAGTTGGGTTTTGGAGATATTATTAATCGGAAGATTGAGGATGTTGATGTCGTTAGCCATAGCGCTTTTCTGTCCTGTTTTAAAAAATAGTCTATTAACTTAGTTCTGGCGAAAGTTGAATTAACGTTATACCACAACGATCAACTGAGCCATCGGCTTGAGCAGTTAGCATTTGTTTCCCTTCTGTTCTCTCGACTTTGCTAACCGTTTCTTTGACTCAGAGACTGATCTCTAATCCGTCACTGATTCATCAATGTAGCTATATAGAGGAATGAAGGTTTACTACTCGATAGCGGTGTTAAGCGGGAGGATGAGATTTTGAATGCTTAGATTTTACAACAAAACGGCCCAAAAATACGAGATCTTTTTGTAAAACTTCAAATTAATCTCTGTAAAGATTTTGTAAAGGCTAGATTCCGAACCCCTATAGTTGACTCAAAATCAATATTCAGATCAAAAATAGTTTGACATCCCAGCACCCAGAGTAAATACTTATTCCCCTGGATGGAGCCCCTTTCCCATCAACCTTGAATTACTGCTACAAATGAAGATTCATTCCTCAAGTTATTGCTAAAATACTAAAGCAAGTTGGATTTTCCACTGAGAGGTTCCCGATGATGGATGAAGGTGTTGTGAAATATTCCTGTGAATGTATCCCAGGAGAAAACGTTGCGGTTGAATTGATAGCTTCTTTAATGAAATGGCGGGATCATATTCATGAATTAGGATTGATTGGTGTCTATGAAAATGGTATTGGATTTGGCAATATTAGCATCCGTATTGCCAATACTTTACAATTTATTATTTCTGGCAGTCAAACGGGACATTTAGCTAAACTTAATCCCGATCATTATACTGTTGTTACTGAGTTTAATATTGAACACAATCATCTCACCTGTTGTGGGCCAATTCAAGCCTCATCCGAGTCCTTAACCCATGCTGCAATTTATAGTTATGAACCGAATATTAATGCCATTATTCATGTTCATCACCCCCAACTGTGGCGAAAACTATTAAATCAGGTTCCCACCACTCGCAAAGAAGTTCAATATGGAACCCCCAAAATGGCACAAGAAATGTTTAGATTATTTGAGGAAGAAAATTTAAGGGAAAAGAAAATATTAGTTATGGCTGGACATGAAGATGGATTTCTAACCTTTGGTAAAGACTTAAACGAAGCGGGAGAAATATTAATTCAATATTATCATATTTAGTGAGAAGTTCACACTCCTAATCCACTCATAACCGCAACAAAAAGGCAATACTAGCAGGAGGTATACAGCTTAATTCTCACCATTTGAAGCTTGAAAGAAATATTCATCAAATTCTTTTAAAGATGAGTTTCTATTAATTGTTTTTTCGCTAATTTCAAGATAGTCAGCGATTTCAGGAGATAGGCTTTCTGTATATTTGTGCTTTTTTAGATCTTTCTCTTTTAACTGGGGATTCCTTTTTTCTGCAATTAAGTTAGAGAAATTTTCTAAATATTCTTTCGCTCCCTTTCCGCCTGATTCTGCTTCTGTGATATTCTCTGTCCTTCCTATTTGATGCTTATTAGCAAAATTTTGCCAGTCTTTCTTGGTTCTAGTATTTTCACTTTTAGTATAGTAACAGCAGATTCCTAAACAATCTACCAATAGCCAAGCTTCTAGTTCCTGGCAAATCAGGATTAGCTGAACACGCCCTGAAAACTTTGAATTTTCCACTACTTTGTTAATCCTATTGAAAAAAGAATTAGGTTGCTTCAATCTTGCTGCTTCAGATTGTCTTCCATCATAATCTATTAAAAATAATACATAATTATAATCTTTTAAGTAAATTTCAACTGCATTTTGTAGCCCATCTTCTTCTCTATTTTTAATGGCATGATTATAGGCTTGTTTGGTACCAAGAATTAGTTCAACATTATCTTTTCGATGAAAAGTAACAATTTTTTTGGCTATACAGTGTACTGTTTTAGCATCATAATCTGATTCTGGAACCCAGAGAAAAATTTTACACATACTTGAATTATTGTTTTTGAATATCATATAAAAGTTGACTATGAAAAATTGCACTTCCAACTCCAAACTCTTGCATCCACTCTAAAAAACTTTCACGCTTCTGACTAAGTTCATCAATTGGATAAGCGACAGTCCCCTTGTTATCTTTTTTGGTTAACAGGATTAAAGATACATCTGAATTAATTTCATCAGCCGTAAAATAATCCAATAATTGAGAACTGTGAGTTGTAATCACAACCTGGGTTTTTTGAGAAAGTTGTTTAATAATAGAGGCAATATCTGACAAAAGACCGGGATGAAAACTTCTTTCTGGTTCTTCAATTCCAATTAAGGGAGGTAATTCATCATCAATTAGCAAAATTAAATAGGCAATTAATCTTAAGGTTCCATCTGCCATACTCGATAAAGGAACTTGAACACCGTCTCCTTCCAAGACTTGAATAAACTTATCTCCATCTGAATCAGACTCAACTTCAAACTCCATATTAACCATATCTTGAAGTTTCTCATTAATCTCTTGAAATTTATTTTTATTTTTTTCTGCCCAGTATAATAAAATTTCTTGTACTTCACCACCTTTTTGATCTAGTTTTGGTGTTTCAGAAACTAAACTACTACTTGCTTGAATGTGTCTAATTATTGTTATTCCTTTACATCCAATTATCTCAGGATCTAAATTATAAAATTCCCAATGTTTAATAAAGTCTGATACTTCCGATGTAAAAGGCTTATATCCAAAATCACCAGCCGTATTCAAGGCTAAGTTACCTGATTTAGAATTATAAGAGACAGGTGCTTTTCCATCCTCATCTTGAACATTTCCTTCCCCTTTTACAATATCAATAACTTCTATCTTATCTACTTTTAATTTTTCACGAGAAAAACTAGGCTTCTCTGTTTCTGAATTAGCTGAAATTGATAATTCATAATCAGCTTTTGTATTTTCATCTTCAATCTTAATTTGATAAATTAACTCATCATTCATTACTCTAAATCTTTTTTTAATAAACTCTGGTGGTGGGGGCGAACCATTATAAACCATTTTACTCAGGAGTTCTAATGCTCCTATAATATTCGATTTTCCCGTAGAGTTAGCACCAACAATAATCGTTAAGTCTCTAAATGTTAATGAGACATCTCCTAAGCTCTTATAGTTTTTAATATTGGCTGATTTTAAGTTAAGAACCATAGATTCAGTATAAATTTAACTTTAGTCTTAATATATAAGATACTCTTTTTTGTTCATATTGTCAATTCAGGATAACAAATTGCTGTCATCAAAAAACCCGCCTAAGCGGGTTGATTTACTGGGATTAAACAAGAAACGTAAATTAGGCTTTAGTTGGGGGAGTTACTTCTATAGTAGGAGTTGAATCCGGGGGTTGTTCTTGTTTTTTCTCACTGGCAGATTGAACTTGTTTCAAATGAATCGTATTCACCTGAACAATAAAGTTTTCAATTGCTCTTTGAGCTTTTTTAGAGAGTTGAGCATCTTCCATCGCATCATATTGATAGAGGGTACTCACTCCTAAGATAAATTTCTCCTGTTCCGCTTCTAATAATTCCACAGCAGTATTCGCCGCTACCCAATTTTCTTGAAAGGGAAAAGAGGTGACAATACTCGCAACAATAGCTGCAATTGCTGGACAAATTACAGGCAACCATTTTAACCAAGATACCCCAGCTTCTAGTTTATCCACTAACACTAAAATAGGGGTGACACCCGATAAAACAATCGTGGCAGTTTGTGAAACATAGTAAATACTGCGGCAGTCTCTTCGGGTCTTTTTATAGTCATCAATTAACTCCTGAGCATATTCTAATGCTTGGATTCTCGCGGCGGTAATCACCGAGTTATCCATAGGATTATTTTCACCTATTAAATTACTGCTTAAAATCGTATACAGTGCAGCATTTTTCTTCATTTTGGAGAGTTTGTCTGCCTGTTGATAGTTCTGAAAAACTTGTCGGTTAATTAAGAACAAACAAATCCAGGTTGCTGCTAAAATAATTTCATAGATTTTAGCGACTTGCAACTCAGAAACAAAAATGTTAATGAAAGCTGCACCTACAAAACCCGCTAAGGAAAAATACTCAACAATTTTTAGCAACAGTAGCAGGGTGGAGTTGGGTGAACTGGAAGAATCCTCAAGGGTACTGATCATCGACGCTGGGTTCGTCTCTGCACTATTAGTCATGGCTTAAAGGCTAACGGAATAAACAAAACAATTTTAATTTATATCATACACCCTCTGGAAGGGTAAAATTTTTAAATTATCTCAGAAATGAGAATACTGTTTCAGCAGTCGAAACCTGATCAAAAGCTCTATAGTTAGTTAAATTTTATGGGTTCTTGACAATTGGGTGTTAATATACTACACTTATATTACGAAATAAAATCACTGGAGGGAAATTGGTGGAAATCTTGCCTATCAATTCTTGATTACAAACCTATTATGAACCGTTTAGAGATTGAAAACCGTACTATTTTACTCGCCTTAACAGGTTCCAGAGGCTATGGACTGGCAACAACCACCTCAGATTATGATTATCGTGGGGTTTTTATTGCTACAAAGCCCTATTATTTAGGATTTAGCTTAATTGAACAAAAAGATACAGGATGGACAGATGAACCAACCGATAAATTCTCTTTTTTGTCAAAAGATACCTGTTTGTATGAATTAAAAAAGTTTCTGAAATTATCAGTAGATAATAACCCTAATATTTTAGAATTATTCTGGTTTAAAGACTATGTATATCTAACAGAAATTGGGGAAAAGCTGAGACAGAATCGCCAGATTTTCTTGTCTAAAAAAGTAAAACAAACCTATTCTGGCTATGGCTATGCTCAAATTAAAAAGTTAGAATCCCATCGCCATTGGTTGTTGAATCCTCCCACTCATAAACCGACTGCGGCAGAATTTGGCTTAGTCGATACACCGCCGTTAACGGTTAGTCAAATGAATAGTTTTTTAGAATATTTGTATGGGTTAGTGCGCGATCGCATTGAATTTTTAGAACCCGCCAAAGAACTGTATCAGTTGTTAACGGCTGATATTGATTTTAAAGGAATTTTAAAACAATATCCCTTACCCGAAGAAACCTTAGAAACAACCCAAAAATTAGCCAATTCTTCTCAAGATTATATTCAATTGTTGCAAAAAAGTCAACAATATCAACGCGCTTGTCGAGAATATAAACATTATCAAGATTGGCAAAAAAATCGCAATCCTGAACGAGCTAAAATGGAAGCTAAAGTTGGATATGATTGTAAATTTGCGATGCAAGCCATTCGCTTATTAAAAACAGGAATTGAGATTTTACAAACTCAATCTTTAATCGTTGATCGTCGAGAAGCGGGAGATGCAGAGGAATTATTAGCCATTAAAAAAGGGAAATACAGCTATGATGAAGTCATGGTTATGGCTAAAAGTTTGTATCAAAAATTGGATGAAGCCGAGGAAAATTCCACGTTACCCAAACAAGTCAACGGGGAAACTGTGAATCAACTTTGTATTGAATTAGTTTCTCAGCAGGGATTTTAAAAGGGTGTGTTGACTGTAGCAATTCGGTACAGGAATCTCCCCCAAGAGCTATAGCACTACTTGAAGAGGGAACACCGAAGAGTAAGAAGTGAAAGGGTTTGCTGGATTTAGAAATGTCCTAACTATAATGCGTAGCGCTATATATGCTTTGATTAATATTAGAAATTCCGGTTAATATGGCTAAGGTTTGACCTTGATTTTGAACCTGTAATGCACCATTATTAATCGTGAAATTCAATTGTTCAAAGGTTAATCCGTCTGCGAGCACTAAAACATCTTGACCTTGTGTAAAATCCGTAATCAGTTGTTGACCCTGAACCTCAATTAAAAACAAATCGTTTCCTTGACCCCCTGTTAAAGTATTATTGCCATTTCCTCCTCCTAAAATATCATCCCCATTTTCCCCAAAAATGCGATCATTTCCTTCCCCTCCCATTAATGTATCCTGATCAGAACCGCCATGCAGGGTATCATTTCCCGCTTCTCCATGAATAATATCCTGTCCTTCATTTCCACTCAGAAAATCATCCCCATTTCCCCCACATAATTCGTCGTTATCCTCGCCATTCGTAACGGTGGTTTTCGTTGCAGTTCCGCCATAAATGGTGTCGTTTCCCTCTCCTCCACACAGGGTATCTTTCCCTAAATCTCCATAAAGTTCATCGGCATCCTCATCCCCAAAAACTTGATCATCTCCTTTCCCCGGATTGAGTTTATCACTTCCAAAACCGCCACTGAGGGTGTCATGATTCCCATTTCCAAATATTAGATCAACCCCCTCTCCTCCAAATAATAAATCCTGTCCGGGGGGGTTCTCAAATTTAGGTTCATTGGTATCGCCAATGACGGTATCATCTCCTAAGTCTCCTATGAGGGTATCATTTCCTAAATCGCCATAAATCAGATCGTTATTTTTCCCCGCAAAAATGGCATCGTCATCTTTACCGCCATAGAGTTTATCTGCACCTTCACTGGCATTAACATAGTCTAATCCTTGATTTCCAAATAGTACATCTGTTTCATTCGGTTTCCCGGTGCTACTCTTAATTCCTTGACCTCCATAAACATTATCATCCCCATTTTTTCCATAGACTTCATCACTTCCTACTCCACCAAATAAGACATTTTTTTTGTCATCTCCTTGTAATTGATCATTGTTATCACTACCATTAATTGTATCTTCTCCAGCATTGGGAATAATATTATTAATTATTGGAGGAGTTAAGCGATTACAACCACACTCAGGATTGAGATTTAAGTTAATATTAGGAATGGGTTCGGGTGTGGGTTCGGGTGTGGGTTCTGGGGTGGGTTCTGGGGTGGGTTCTGGGGTGGGTTCTGGTGTTGGGGAGGGAGAAGAATTTGGATGATTAATCAGTTGAGAAACAACCTGTTGAACCCCGAAGGATGTCGCATTATTGAGACTAGATAAATCAACAATAATGCTTTCATTTTCTTCCAGTAAATTATCATTAATGGTGCTTAAGGTTATGCTTCCACTGGTTGACCCCGCCGGAATTACAATCACATTTGATGAGACGGTATAATCAACATTTTTTTGGGCAGTTCCGAGAAATCCTAAATGAATACTAACATCTTGATTTGTAACTGAAGATAAGACTGCTGATACCGTTAAAGTTTCGTTTTCTGTTAAAGACTGTGGGCTAATACCGAGATTAACGAAAGGTAAAATAGTATTCGGTTGAACAATATCTAAAACTGCCGTAGATTGAGAACCTAATGCTATGCCATTACTGGGATTTGCTAAGGCTAAATTAACGGTTTCTGTGGGTTCACTACTATCATCTAAATTAATCGGGATTTTGACAATAGCGGTGGTTTGATTGGCAGCAAAATTAACAGAAATGGGAGTATTATTATAGTCAATTCCTGTCGTTAGGGTTGCCCCTCCGGTGGCAGTTCCATCACTTAAAATTACATCAACGCTGGCGGGTTGGGTTGCATCTCCACTGCGGTTAATCGTAATTTCTGAACTGATTAAACTGCCATCTTCATTAATTTGATAGGTGGGTTGAGAGAAACTAACAGATGGCGTTGTATCTGTAGGTAAAGCCGTTCCCAATGCACCACTTTTGAGAAAAACAGCCGAATCTAATGAGCCATCAGAGACATCTTGAATTTGAATCGTTAAGGTATTTTGACTGTTAGGAATAATATCCCCTGAAAAGGTTAAAACTTGGGTATAACCATCTAATTTAGTTAGGGTATTAGGGCTACTAGGATTGTCGATATAATCAGGATGAAAAACACTAGCGTCCTCTCCATTGGGAACTAAATTATTAATTGTAACGGTTTGACCATCACTGAGTTTAGCGAAATTATTTCCGTTTAATAACAGTTCAAAGGAATCATTAAAAATGTCTCCTCCATATTCTACAAATTCTTCAGACCCAAAGACATATTGAAAGAATAATTGTTTGGCTGTGTTATCCGCATTAAAGGTAATAGTTAAGGTAACTGCATCTCCCGCTACACCAAAGTCTCCCAAATCCGTACTTAAATCGCTACCTAAACTAGAGATAGTATTAACACCCGGAATTTCTACCGTATTTCCGGTACTTAAAATAATTCCAGACTTTAAACCAAAAGGATCATCTTGAAACAAACCAATAGCACTGGGATCTCCTGTAATTTCTAAGGAAAAATTACTTAATCCGCTTGTATTTCCCAGGAGAGTATTGAGTAAATCCTGGGAATTATTATTAACAGTAACTGCAAATGCTAATTGGTGATTATAAGTGGTTAAAATTTGGGGTTTAAAGGCAAGTTCAGCCTTAATAATTCCAGTTTTAAGGGTAAAATCCCAATAGCCTTGACCCAGTTTTTCAGTTGTCGCAGCAATCTGAGTTTGGGTAATTTGACTTAAGGCTTTAACAAAGGCTTTTCCTTGCCAACCTTCAGCCACTTCACAAGCATAAATAAGTAAATCAGCTTGGGGATTTAAAGCCTTTGACCACTGTTGCAACGATTGAATATAATTCGATAAATTCGATAAATTTAAACTGCTATTTCCCAGATAAAGTTCACCCGGACTACCATGACAAACTAAATGAATCGCTTCTAACTTTTTAAACTCGCTCAAATGTTCAGTAATTTGAAGAATGCCATCCATTTCATCCTTCAACAACACCGGGTAGATTCCCGGTTTTATTCCTGATAGTAAATCTTGATAATTGGTAACGCTCGAATCAATAAATAAAATTTCAGTAACCGCTTCAGAACTTGGGGAAAAGTTCAATGAATTACGGGTAGTGATGAAATCTAACCCAAAATGGAGCAAGGAGGTAAAAACAGTCATAGTAGATCGGATTATATGATGAAAGCGATTCAAGGGGTCAATCAAATCTGGCTTAATCCTATTAAGTTCCCTGGGGTTAGTAATGAGGTAGAATAATTCAGTATAGCGTTTTTTGCCCCAATGTAAACGCTTTAATTGAGTTGGAGTTGATATTAACTAAAGGCATAGGAACCTACGGAATTGTGAGTTAATCTCAATTTCTGGAAGCGCTTATGGCACAATTGATAGAGTATTAGAGACGTTCAGGTAATTTTTATGACTAAGTTTGTTTTTATAACGGGTGGAGTGGTATCCAGTATTGGCAAAGGAATTGTTGCTGCAAGTTTAGGACGCCTGCTCAAGTCCCGGAACTATTCTGTCTCTATTCTTAAGCTTGATCCTTATATTAATGTTGACCCTGGAACCATGAGTCCCTTCCAGCATGGTGAAGTTTTCGTCACTGAGGATGGGGCGGAAACCGATTTAGACCTGGGACACTATGAACGCTTCACCGATACCTCCATGTCCCGTCTTAATAGTGTCACGGCTGGCGGAATTTATCAAGCTGTGATTAATAAAGAACGTCGGGGAGATTATCAAGGCGGAACTGTTCAAGTCATTCCTCATATTACTAATGAATGTAAAGAACGCATTCATCGAGTCGCAAAAAATACGAATCCAGATGTTGTGATTACCGAGGTAGGAGGAACCGTTGGTGATATTGAATCCTTACCTTTTTTAGAAGCAATTCGTCAATTTCGTAAAGATGTAGGACGCAAAAATGTTATTTATTTACACGTTACTTTAATTCCTTGGATAGGTGCTTCCGGGGAAATGAAAACAAAACCAACCCAACATTCGGTTAAAGAATTACGTTCTATTGGGATTCAACCGGATATTTTAGTGTGTCGTTGCGATCGCCAAATTCCTTTGGGAATTAAAGAAAAAATTGCCGGATTTTGTGATGTCGAAGCTGATTGTGTGATTACCTCCCGTGATGCCAATAGTATCTATGAAGTGCCTTTACTTTTAGAACAAGAAGGACTTGCCGAACAAACCTTAAAGCTGTTACAATTAGAACAACGAGAACCCAATTTAACGGCATGGCAAACTTTAGTTGATCGGCTTTATCATCGGGATCTCAATACAAAATGTCCACTTCCCCATCCTAACATTAAAATTGCCATTGTCGGGAAATATATCCAGTTAACGGATGCCTATTTATCCGTTGTTGAAGCCCTACGTCATGCAGCCGTTCAAGTGGGTGCAGAATTAAGTTTAGAATGGATTAACTCAGAAGATATTGAAGGCAATAGCCCTGAAAATTACCTCAAAAATGTGCAAGGAATTGTCGTTCCTGGAGGATTTGGGCAACGGGGAACTGATGGGAAAATAGCAGCCATTGAATATGCACGGGAACAAAAAATACCCTTCCTGGGATTATGTTTAGGAATGCAATGTTCGGTGATAGAATGGGCGCGTCATCAAGCTAGACTTGAACGAGCCCATAGCTCTGAATTTGACCCAGAAACCCCTAATCCTGTGATTCATTTATTACCCGAACAGCAAGACGTTGTAGACTTAGGGGGAACCATGCGTTTAGGGTTATATCCCTGCCGTTTACAACCGGATACTTTAGCGTTTAAACTGTATCAGAAGGAAGTTGTTTATGAGCGCCATCGTCATCGTTATGAATTTAATAATGCCTACCGAACATTATTCTTAGAATCTGGCTATACGATTAGTGGGACTTCCCCCGATGGTCGTTTAGTAGAAATTATTGAATTTCCCAATCATCCTTTCTTTGTTGCGACCCAATTTCACCCCGAATTTCAGTCTCGACCCAATAGCCCTCACCCCCTATTTCAAGGATTTGTGGAAGCAACAACCCACTTATTAAAAAAAACCCAAACCTTAACAACTCAACCCAGCAACGGGCAATTAAACCCAACCGAATTACAGTCTCCTTCCGTGCTTAATTCTCCGGCGGAAGTATCCTAAAATTATCAATGCAGTTCGGGAAAAATACTAGGGGCATCTATTTCTAATCTGAAGGAAAATTTTCAACTCACCCGATCATCCTGATTTTATAACCGGGAAAAAGGGGTGAGTGATGATTTTCCTAGAAGTCTATTATCGGATTTATTGAGTAGGAAACGAGTTGAGTCCCGGCAAGGATTCACAGGTCTGAGGAGGTCTTGTGGCTTACTGGATCAAAATGAATTATGAGCGAGAAACATATCTAATTGATCTGGATAGTATTAGTGCGTTTGCATCTGGATTTAACAAACGAATTACATTTTGGTTGCCAGATAATGGCAAACCTATTATTATTAACAATAGCAATAATCCTAAAACTTATGAAGATATTTTAGCTTATATTCAAAGGATTACTATCCATCCCATCGGCAACTATTGGGTTAAAATTGTTTATGATCGGCATGAATATATTATTGATTTGAATCGTTTGAGTACCTTTGTATTTGATTCCAGTCAACGCATTATGTTTTGGCTTCCTGATGGCAAAGAATCCATTATTATTAATCCTCAAACTAATTCCGAAGCTTATTCTAAAGTCCTAGATTTTATTCATCAAAAAACAGGATATTCTGTGCCGTAGAGACGCGCCATACCGTAGATTTAGTAGAGACGCGCCATGGCGCGTCTCTACAACTGTAATGGGTAATGCTATATTTTCTGTTCCCGATTCCCTCTTTCCTGTTATAAGATAAACCCAGGCGGAACTTAACGTTAAATATCGTCAATCATTATCTAGGAATATGCAGGGAACCACATTGGGCGGACGGTATCGGATTGTGCAATCATTAGGGGGTGGAGGATTTGCCCATACCTATATTGCTGAAGATCTGCAACTTCCAGATGGTCATCAATGTGTGGTCAAACAACTCAAACCCCAGGCAACGAACCCAACAACTCTACAAATTGCTCGACGTTTATTTGAAACCGAAGCTCAAGTTTTATATCGTTTAGGACATCACGAACAGATTCCCCGATTATTTGCTTTTTTTGAAGAAGATCAAGAATTTTATCTCGTTCAAGAATTTATTGAAGGACATGATTTAAGTCAAGAATTAACCCCAAATTTTCCACTAATTCAAACTCAACCGCCTCACGCTCCTTCAATTCATTCTAGTACAACTCAAGTTTTAGCCAATCTTCCCAAAGGACGATTCAACGAAGCCGAAACCATTATTCTATTGCAAGATATTTTAACAATATTAGATTTTGTTCATCAACAAAATGTCATTCATCGAGATATTAGTCCTAAAAATATCATCCGCCGTAAAATTGATGATCAATTAGTATTAATTGATTTTGGGGCTGTTAAACAAATTACCACCCAAATATTAAACTCTCCCGATCAAAGTTTGGTGAGTGTTGGCATTGGTACCCCCGGTTATATGCCGAGTGAACAAGCGAGGGGAAATCCTAAACCCAGTAGTGATGTTTATGCAGTGGGAATGATTGGCATTCAAGCCTTAACTGGAATTGCCCCCCATCAATTACCAACTCATCCTGATACAGAAGAAATTATTTGGCAAAATCAAGTCACTGTCACTCCAGAATTTGCTGAAGTTTTAAATAAAATGGTGCGCTACGATTTTCGAGAACGATATTTTTCTGCAACAGAAGCTTTAAATGCGATTAAAAGCTTAAATCAATCTCCAGTAGGTACAATTCCCGCCCTTAAATCGTGGCTTAAACCTTTAAAAATTCAACCTTCAAAGCCTAAATTTTATCTCACATTTTTATCAATATTAGGGTTAATAGGATTGACAACTGTAACCGGGATTTATTTATGGTATTCTCTCAAATCTTATAATGCAACCGATCTCTATAATCAAGGAAACACTTTATATCAATTAAATCGGTATCAAGATGCCTTAAAACGGTATGATCAAGCCCTGAATTTAAAACCCGATTATCGAGAAGCTTGGAAAGAAAAAGGTAAAATCTTATATCAATTAGAACAATATCCTCAAGCTCAAGAAGCTTATGATAAGGCGATTCAAGTTGACCCTAATTATACAGAAGCTTGGATTGGTCGGGGAAAAGTTCTCAATGCGTTACAAAACTATTCTGATGCTTTAACCAGTTTTGAACAAGCCCTTAAACAAAATCCAGAGGCGATAGAAGCTTGGCTTGGAAAAGGAGACGTTTTACTGAATTTTAAACGGTATGAAGAAGCCATTCAATCCTATCAAGAAGTGATAGATCGAGTTCCTTCTTCCTTTGAAGCCTTCTATAAAACGGGAAGAGCTTATCATTATTTAGAAGATTATGAACAAGCGGTTAAGGCTTATAATCAAGCTGTTAAAATTAAAATTAATGAGCCGAATGCCTGGTATCATTTGGGGAATGTTTTAATGCAATTGAAACGTTATGGCGACGCGACGGAATCCTACGATAAAGCCATTCGTTTTAATCCTAATTTTTATCAAGCTTGGTATAGTCGAGGGAATGGCTTAGGAAAGGAAGGGAAAGAAAAAGAAGCCGTTGAATCCTTTCGACAGGCGGTTAAAATTCAACCCACTTATTATCAAGCTTGGTATAGTTTGGGATGGTCATTGCATCAACTGAAACGTTATGAAGAAGCTTTAATGGCTTATGATAAAGCCTTGGAAATTCAAAAAAAGGATTATTTAGTGTGGTATAATCGAGGAAACGCTTTATATAATTTAGGTCGTTATCAAGATGCGATCGCGTCCTATGATGAAGCCATTTATCAACAAATGAATCATGCAGAATCTTGGTACAGTCGGGGGAATGCTTTCGTCAATTTAAAGCAATATCCAGAAGCGATTTCATCCTATGACAAAGCGTTACAATATCATCCTGATTATAAAGCAGCAATACAGGCGAAAGAGCAAGCCGAAAAACAAATTCAAGATGTTAATATGAATCTGAATTCAACTTTTTGAGTAGCTGATCATAGTCAGAATGGGAGCCAATCTAAAACCAGATGATTGTATCCGAATTTTTCATAACTCCTACGGCACGCCACCCGACTCCCGCCCTAACTGAATATACAGGCTCTGTTGTTCTGACTTCATAGTTCATCTCTAGTTTATTATTCCCTTAAATTGATCAAATATGTCTCTTACCTTAGAACAACAAATTAACTACTGGACTAAATATCGACATTCCCATCCTGATGATGTTAGAGGATATATTCAACGGGGAATGGTTTATTTTAAGTTAGCGAAAATTTCTGAATCGATTCAAGATTTTGATTACGCTGAACAATTAAATCCGATAGTTAAACCTTATCTTTGGCAGCGAGGATTATCTTATTATTATACCGAACAATATCAACTCGGTGCAGAACAATTTGAAATTGATTTAACGGTTAATTCCCAAGATGTTGAGGAAACGGTTTGGCGTTATTTATGTATTGCCCAATTTCAAGGAGTTGAAGTCGCCAAAAATACCCTGCTTCCGGTTAAAAATGATCCCCGTCCTGTCCTCAGAAGCGTTTATGATTTGTTTGCAGGAAATTGTACCCCAGAGGATTTATTAAAAATCGGGCAAAAAGACGGAAAACGCGGAAATTTTTATAGCCATCTTTATTTAGGATTATATCATGAAGCGGAACAAAATATAGAACAAGCTAAAACCTATATTAATCAAGCTGCAACTCAATATCAAATTGATGATTATATGTGGAATTTGGCCGTTGTGCATCAACAGATGAGGTTATAACCCCGATTTCGCAAAAAGTTTACCAAATCAATTGAATATTTAAAATAAATCCAGGTAAAATATCTTCTCCTGATAGCATGATTGGATTTTCTAAAATTTGTTTTTCTGTTTCGGGGCGATAAATTTCGACTTGATGATTTTTCGGATTAATTAACCAACCTAAACGAGTCCCATTATCAATATATTCCTGCATTTTTAATTGTAAGAGTTTTAAAGAATCACTAGGAGAACGCAATTCTATAACAAAATCAGGGGATAAAGGTAAAAATTTAGTTTTTTGTTCGGGTGTCAAAGATTCCCATTTAGCTAACGGTATCCAAGCCGCATCCGGGGAAAAATCGGCTCCATTAGGAAGTGTAAATCCGCCGGATGAGTCAAAAGTTATGCCTAATTGAGTTTGTCGATTCCATAATGCTAACTCTAGGTTAATATCGGAATTACGCTTACTGGTTTCCCCTCCTGTGGGTGGCATAATAATTAAGTCTCCTTTAGCTGTCCGTTCCAATCGTAAGTCTCGGTTAGCAACACAAAGTTGATAGAATTGTTCAGGGGTAATGGGGGTAGTTTCTGAGTTATTTAAAATTAAGGGTGTCATGTTTTTATCTCCTTAATGATGGCGATTAAAACTAAACCGATTAAAGCCTAACATATCCCACGCCTCTAATAATATCAACAGGGTGCAGAACAATTTGAAATCGATTTAACGGTTAATTCCCAAATTGATCGTCTGTCGTGGTAGCAAAACGGGTTTCCCATTTTTGCTCATCCTGCAACTGTGCCAAAAGTAGCCATCTAAAGGTAAACCGCGCAAGTCAGCCAATAAATAATCGTAACTTTTTCCCAAATAAGGAAACTGGGTTAAGTATTTACATTTACGATTAAATTCTTGAAAAAACCGCTCCCCTGCTGTCAGATTTCGTGCTAAAAAATACTCGGAAATTTGGTTCAAGTCTTGACTGGCGGATAGGGATATCCGGTACTGACTCACTGCGCTTCTCCCTTGGCTTGGTGAAAACGCTCCAGAATTTCTAAAACAAAAGTTTCCCCATCCAAGCTTTCGCCATTGTCCAATTCTAAGGCGGCAGATTGTACTTTAGTGCGGGTTTCGGTGAGCCAGTCTTGGTATTCGGTTTGTAATTTTTCGAGCAATTTAAACGCGGCATTCACCACTTCATCAGGATGGCTAAAGTTGCCTTTGGCTAATTGAGCAGCGATAAATCCCTCTTGTTCTTTGTTTAAGGTAATTTGCATCACGTTCTCCAGATGCCTGCTTTCTCGCCATTATAGCTGTCGGGTTGGTGATTCGGATGCAGGGAAAGAAACTCAGTTTCTGCCCTAACCTTTGCCGCCTCACCCCAATCGGGTTAAGCAACCCTGTTTCTCAACCCCTCAACCCCTCCAACCGCAGAAAATGCACCCGCCCCGACCCATCCCCCGCCACCACCGTCACCCCATCAGGAGCGATCGCACAGGAAAGCATCTTAGCTTCCCCGATAAATGCGGTTAACTCTTTCCCCGTCACCAAGTCCCACAGTTTCAGGGTTTTATAAGAACCGGAAACAGCAAATTTGCCATCGGGGGTGATGCAGGGCAATGCTGAGTTTCTGCTGGGCGATCGTTCCCTGTTTCTTCAGCTTTCTCGGGCTTAACTGTGGGGATTCAGAAACTCACTTTCTTTTTGGAGTGCTGACACACACGCTACGCGAACGCACTCCTAGTAAATATTTATACTCCATCAGTCCACCGAACCGCTATAACCGGGCTATAATTAGCTTAAATTACTAAACGAAACCATGAATACAACTCAATTACGCCAAAAAGTTGCCAACCAGTAGTTTTTTCGGGCAGTCTTTTTCAATAATAAATCAAGTGCGCTGAAGCGCAACAACGGGATTATTTAAACCGTTGTAAAGGAACTGTTTTCGGATCAAGAATTTTAGGACTTAAACTCCCAAATTTAATCGCTAAAGACAGTTTATCTTTATTAGAAAAAACGTGCGTTACTTCTCCAATTCCAAAAGTCCGATGAAACACTTTATCCCCCACTTTCCAGTCTTTTACATCGGATTCTAATTGAACATTTTTTGCAGGTTGTTTAACCTCGGTGGGTGATTTGGCTTCTTTTTTAGTGCCCTTACTTTTACTTGTTTTGGGTTGAGAAGGAGGAATATACCCATGAATTAATCCTTCTGGTAATTCTTTTAAAAACATTGAGGGGATACAGGGTTCTAAATGTCCCCATAACCGCCGTTGACACGCATGGGTTAAAAACAATTGTTCTTGAGCGCGAGTAATTCCCACATAACATAAACGCCGTTCTTCTTCGATAGATAAGGGATCATTTAAACTGCGGAAATTAGGGAAAAGTCCCTGTTCTAAACCGACTAAAAACACAATGGGAAATTCTAACCCTTTTGCTGCATGAAGGGTTAATAAGGAAACGGCTTTTTGTCCTTCTTGTAATTTATCTAAATCTGAAGCGAGGGAGGCACTGGATAAAAATCCCTCTAATGTTGTATCCTCATATTCTTCTTGAAATTGTGACACCGCATTCGTCAATTCTTTAATATTTTCTAATCGGTTTTCTGCTTCGTCTGTTCCTTCTTTTTTTAAGTCTTGAATATAACCTGCATCTTCTAATATTCCTTCTAATATTTGCAGTGCGGAATACTCTTCAATTCGTTCTTGCCAATTTTTAATAATTTGGGCAAATTGATTCACAGATTTTGCTGAACGTCCGGCTATTGTATTCACAGAATCTTCATCACTTAGCACTTCCCAGAGGGGAATTCCTAACTGTTGAGACGCATTAACTAACCCATCAATGGTGGTTTTGCCAATTCCTCGACGGGGGACATTAATAATTCTCAGCAAACTGACACTATCGGCGGGGTTCGCAACGACTCTTAAATAGGATAAGGAATCTTTAATTTCTTTGCGGTCATAAAATCTTAATCCCCCGACAACGGTATAAGGGATATTATGTCTTAATAACACATCTTCTAAAGCGCGAGATTGGGCGTTGGTTCGATATAAAATGGCAAATGCACCATAATTTAATTCTGGATTTTGTTGACTAATTCCTTGAATTTGTGATAGAATAAAATTAGCTTCATCGATTTCATCATCTGCCTTATAACAATAAATTGGCTGTCCTTCTCCTCGCGTTGGACGGAGAATTTTATCAATGCGTTCTGTATTTTGTTGAATTAAATGGTTAGCAACTTGAAGAATATTTTCCCGTGAGCGATAATTTTCCTCTAATTTAATCATAGTGCGGGTATCGTCATCGGGTAAGCAATCGCCAAAATCCTGTTGAAATTCTAACAATATTTTATAGTCTGCCATGCGAAAGGAATAAATGGATTGATCCACATCTCCCACCACAAAAATCGAGCGATTTTGCCAATTTTTGAACGTTCTGGGGTTTTCGCCATTGGTGACTAATAATCGAATTAAATTATATTGGGTACGGTTGGTGTCTTGATATTCATCAACTAAAATATGACCAAATTTTTGATGCCAATACGCTAAAACTTGTTCATTTTGACTGAGTAAATCAACGGTCACTCGAATTAAATCATCAAAATCTAAGGCATTATTGGCGGCTAACTGAGATTGATAAGCACTATAAACCTCTGATACCACTCGTCCATAATAATCCGGGTTTTCTCTGGCATATTGTTGAGGAGATAACCCTAAGTTTTTGGCATTACTAATAGAATATCTAATTTTTTTAGGCTCAAATTTTTTATCGTCTAAATTCATTTCTTTTAAAACAATGAATTTAACTAATTTTTGAGCATCATCTTCATCAAATATTGAAAAGTTTTTATCCCACTTTCGCCCACTTTCATCTTGATATTTATTAATATCATATCTCAAGATTCGAGCGCACAAACTATGGAACGTTCCCATCCATAGATGTTTGGTAATACTGCGATAAACCTTTGATTTTAAGCGAGTTTGTTCATCAGCAGCTAAGGCTGAAAACGGTTTTTCAAATTCGATTTCTGCTTGTTGTTGAGCAAAAATAGACTCAACTCGTTCTTTAATTTCTCTGGCGGCTTTATTCGTAAATGTCACCGCTAAAATATTCTCAGGATGAACTCGATAACTGCGGATTAAATTAGCAATACGATAGGTTAACGCCCGTGTTTTACCCGAACCCGCCCCCGCCACCACCAGCATCGGGCCACAAAAATGCTCAACCGCTTGACGTTGGGACGCATTGAGATGACTAAGGAAATCAACAGTTTGAGTCATGGCTAGAAAAACACGGGAATTCAACACTTTCTATTCTATTGTACGATGTCCATCGGGGCGACGTCTTCTCGTCCAAACCTCAAAATAATTTAAGAATTATTCTAACTTCCTCAGTCAATTCCAACCCCATTCTGATTAAATTCTATCACTGTTTTTTCTGATAATTCATGGGTTGTCATGGCGGTTAAAATTTCCAAGGGTAATGTTAAATGATACGCTCCTGCTTGCAACGTTGCGGCGGCTTCTTCGGGAGATTTAATACTGGCTGCTAATATTTTGGTCGGACTTCCATCTAATATATTAGCCATGTTTTTAACTAATGAAATTCCATCCCCTAATAATCGCGTTGCACGATTAACATAAGCGATCGCATATTTTGCCCCAGATTCCATGGCAACAGCGGCTTGAGCAGCACTATAAATCGCAGTAACAGAACAGGGAATTTCTGGAGATAAATGAGCAACCGCTTGAAATCCAATAGTTGTGGCAGGAATCTTTAAAACCGTTTGCTTTCCTAATAGTTCAAAGGCTTTTCTTCCTTCTCTAACCATTCCTTGAAAATCGGAAGCGGTTAATTGATAATAAATTTCTCCCGAAATTAAAATTTTTAACTGAGTTAAGGTTTCTTCGGGAGATAATTCACTTTTTGCCAATAAAGTCGGGTTTGTAGTAATTCCTTTCACCCATCCCCACTCTTTAACAATTTGTGCTTCCGAAATAATTGCAGAATCTAAATATAAAGCCATAATTGTAATTGTATTGACTGTTAACTATTAACCCTTATTAATTACCCGTAATCGCTGATCAGCGTCAGAGTCAATTCACTATCCACTTCTTAACTGATAACTGATAACTGATAACTGATTAAGACATTCCTTCAAATGGCCCTAAAAAAGTCGGTTTAGGACGAATAATATGGAGTTCTAGGATAGCTTTAATTACGGCTAAAACTTCCCGTTGGGTGTAAAATCTCATGGAATCATCCTTGAATTTCCCCCAGTCCGGTGTTCCTAAACCCACTGCTTCTATCCCCAATTGATTACAGGTATAAACCGCACGGGGAAGATGATATTTTTGGGTAATTAAAACGGCTCGTTCTACCCCAAAAATTACTTTAGCACGATAACAACTTTCATAGGTACTAAATCCTGCATAATCTAATTTAATATCTTTACTGGGAACCCCTAAACGTTCTGCATATTGCTGCATTGCTACAACTTCATTATATTCAGGAGTGCCATTATCTCCGGTCATTAATATTTTATGAACTCGCCCTAAACGATATAATTCTACCGCCCCTTCTACTCGATCAGCTAACATCGGTGTGGGGGTTCCATCAGCCCAAACTCCCGCCCCAAATACAATTGCAACGGGTTCATCGGGGACTTTTTCAACTTGAAAATATCGACGATTATTTGTAACCATTTTAATATAAACTGTCAAAAGAAATGGCGTTAATATTGTTCCTAAAACTATTAATAAACAGAGAAAACGCCAGTGCAACACAAACCATTTAGGCATAAAATTGAAGCTGACTGTAGCAGGGACAAAGTTTGACTCAAACATAGGGTATCAGGTTTTTGACGATTCTGAGTTTAAAGGCGAACCCAATTCTGTCAGGTTCAAAACATAACCGCCTGTCACCAGATAAACACGGTTGGCGATCGCCCCTAAATGACGAACTAACGCCCCTAAGCGATCGCGAAAGGTTCGACCAACGGGATAAGCGGGAACAATTCCCCATCCGGTTTCTTCTGCTACTAAAATGACATTTCCTGGGATTTGATGCAAGGTTTGTAATAATTGTTTTTGAGTATTTTCCCAGGTGGTTTCATCTTGATCAAGAAGATTGGCTAACCACGTTCCTAATGAATCTACAAGAATACAATTATTTTGACAGGATATTTTTTGTAATGTTGCAGTTAATTCCATTGGAATTTCTAATAGTTTCCAGTCGGTCGGACGACGTTTTTGATGTTTTTGAATCCGCATTTTCCATTCTTCATCTGTTGGATCATGAGCAGAGGTAGCAATATAAATGACTTGTTTTTGAGACTGTATTGCTAAGGTTTCCGCCCATTCACTTTTTCCTGAACGGGAGGGGCCAGTTACAACAATTAAGTTAGAGGGGTTTAATTCAGAATTCAGCATAAAATTAGGTTTTCCAAAACAATTTTAATCGAGTACATAAACTCACAAATAATGCTATAATTAAAGTATAAGATAATCCTCTTAAAAATCCTAGAACCGGGGTATTTGTTAAGGCTTCAATTTTAGGAATCCAGCCTTGTAATTCTAAAATCGGCCATAACAAGTTGGCAAAGGCTAAATAACCAATCATTGGATTTTTACCCGTATCGATGAATAACTGAAACCAGAGGGCTTGGTGAAAGCTCTCGATGAGAATGGTTAAGATCATTAACAGGAAAATTGCGATCGCCAGTGTTATCAAAAAATAACTCATTGTTGTAGGGTCTTTTTTGATTCCTCCTTGATAGGGTTCAAAAGCTAATCCTAAAATTAATCCATACAGTCCCCATTGATACATTTGATAAAGTAAATCTTCTAGGGGATGGCTAGGATTTTTGAGTAAGGGATAACTAATAATTAATAAAATTACACTAATTCCGGTGGTTTGGGGGAGTAAACGAGATTGTAAACCCATGACTAAATTTAAAATGATTAATAACATTAAAATCACAATTCCCCCTAGACGAAATCGGTTCCAAGTTTTCGGGATATATTCATCCTCAATTTGGGTATAACTGACGATTTCATCCCCAATTATAGTTCCGGGGATAGCAATAAATAAATATTTTAAATATTCAAATTGATATAACCAAGGAATAGGAGAACTAGATAACAAATTGCTCATCCATCCTCCGGCTGATTTTGATAAAATTAAAGCGAATAAAATCCCCAGTAACCCGACTCTAAATTGGGGATGATGGCGCGTGAATAACCAAATAAAAGAGGTAAAAACAACAATATTTGTTAATACCAATAAAATAATATCACTTCGATAGAGAGAAAATTCAGGGAATTTAGAATTATGGGGGTATTGAATTTGAGTTAAAATAGCGATCGCAGCCCCCCAACCGATTAAATTCACCGCTAAATTAATCCATTTAGGAATAACTCTAGGTAACTGAACAAACATTAAAAATAATATTCCAAATCCCATTAACGCAAGTTGCCATTTTTCAGAACTCGGTTCAGGATTAATAACCGTTGGGCGAAAATGTTGTAAAACAATAGCAAAAGTTGCTAATAAAAAGCCCCGTTTTATAATTCCAAAACTAATTTCAAGATTTGTCCATCCTTGAGATAAACGCCGAGATAAGGCGATAGGAATAGCAGTTCCTAATGAAAAAATAAAGATGGGAAAGACTAAATCAACCCAAGTCAGTCCCGCTATTTTTGGATTAAATTGATGAGTTGGTGGCGGAAATTGAGCGTGATACATCCAAGCAGGTAAAGTTCCCTTAAAGGGAATTACACCGGATAATACCATTGCTAAAACTGCAAGTCCTCGCAACGCATCTAACGCATCAACTCGTTTACTCTTTGTAGGAGGAGAGTTGGCTAATTGCATGGGTTAAAATCTGACGTTTTGCTAATTCTAACAGACAAGGGTTAGCTCAGTAATTCGTGAGGTCAGAAAATATCATTGAAAGGGGATAGTGATGAAATTAAAATTAGCTAATCTTATTGATTAATTCCATTAGCCAATACCTCCAGAAACAGCCAAAATAATTGCTGCAATAAAACCGATTACGATAAAAATTAAGGCAATCATAAACAGCCAATATTGCAGCGTATAAAGTTTACGCAGTTGCCCCAAAGCACCCATCAAGTTTTCAATATCATTGCCTTGAGTTTCTACAATTAATTTGAAAGCTTTTGAAGCATTAATTGTCCAAATTCCTGTTACCAATAAAACGACTCCCTGAACTATCCCACCAAATCCTCCTTGCATAATTGCGATGATGCCACTAATAGCCCCCAATATTCCACTGGCTATTAGAAAGTAACTGACAAAGAGCATTTTTTTAGACAAATCCAAAATCAGTTGATTCTGGGATTCATTAAACTCATAGGTTTCGTTGTCCATAATTTACCCTGAAAAAAATATGTTAATTACAGCTTAATTTTACTCCACTTTTTTGAAATGGCAATCATTTAGCCAAAAAATACTTGCCCCTCCTGGGGTTTGTGATAAAATTTGGGCAAATGCTTAACCCATTCCCAAGCCCTAGGCTTTGAACAGGTTGAGCAATAATACTAAAAAAATGGAGTGAGGATGATGAACCTTAAAGTCTTAGCATTGTCTGTTATTCTATCTACACTGGGATTTGCCCCCGTTGTTCAAGCCGAAAATGAATCCGATTTACAACGATTAAGAACGACAAATCGTTGTCCTGAATGTGATTTAAGGGGAGCTAATTTGCAACAGTTTGATTTAAGAGGGGCAGATTTATTTAAAGCGCAATTACAAGGTGCTAATTTAAGAGGCGTTGATTTACGCAGCGCGAATTTGAATCAAGCAAATTTATATTATGCCGATTTAACACAAGCCAATTTAGCCGCTGCTAATTTATTTGATGCGAATTTAAGGAATACTATCTTAGAACGGGCTGATTTAAGAGAAGCGGATTTATCCCAAGCGGATTTAGCTCAAGTCAATTTGATTAAAGCTAATCTAAAAGATGCCAGTTTAGTTAGTGCAAATCTGAGCGAATCCTATCTCAACCAAGCCAATTTAGAAAATGCTGATTTGCGTCAAGCTTTTCTATTTAATAGTGATTTAGAAGCAGCAAATCTCACTAATGCTAATCTTTTAGGAGCAGATTTACGCCGAGCAAATCTGGATAGGGCTGCTTTAGAAAGTGCTAACTTAACGGCTACAATTCTAGCGGATACTAACATTGATCGGGCAGAATTATCTCAAACTATATTAAAAGGATCGGTTTTACAAGGAACGGATTTAGCCCCTGTTGTTTGTGTGGTGAGTAATGTTGTTAATTGTGTGATTTCTCCCGCTTCTGAACAAGCTGAAGATCTATTCTTTCAACCGGAAGTTGAAAACCCCCGTTAGGAATTTAAGATGAGCTACGCCCATCACTTACCTCTATTTAACTTGGGGTTATGATGGGCATAAATCCTCCGACAAAGTTTTAAAGTTTTGTAAAAAGATGTAGGATTTATGAGAATTAATCCTGACCAATGCTTTGATCAATATTCAGGATTTCAGGAAGAGTTAAAATTAAGAATGGATGATTTATTAATAGGATTGCAACAGATTATTGTAGAGACTTGCGCTCATTATCAAGGGTATTTTTATTCTTAATTTTGTAGTTTTCCAGAGTTTAAAATCATGGGATATGCCACTGGAGAAGATTCTATTATTCTACCCATTCCCCAAAGAAACCGTCGCCTTGCTCAACGCTTTGCTCAACATCAACCCACCGATGAAAAAGCAGAACAAGTCTTTAACAATACCCTTGCCGTTTTAGTGGTTTATGATTTTTTACAACTGTTAGGAATCGAAACAGATTTACTCAAGAGTGATAGTTGGAATTCCGTTGTGAGATTGGTGGCAAATAGTGCCGATTTATTAATTCCTCATTTAGGAAAATTAGAATGCCGTGCGGTTAAAATGGGATCGCAAACTTGTCCTATTCCCATGGAAGTTGGGTCAGATCGAATTGGTTATGTTATTGTCGAATTAGATGAACAGTTTAAAGCAGGAAAACTCTTAGGATTTATTGAACAAGTTAAGGGTACAGAAATCCCCCTGTCTCAATTACAACCCCTGGATGCTTTACTCGATTTGATTAATTTGAGCCTGAGAAGATTCTAACTTGCTTTGAATTGCAACTTCAATTATAATCAAGCATTAACTCAATCCATTAGGAAACAATTTCTGATTAAAACCGCTCACTCTATGAAAAAAAATCTGTTTCGTGTAAAACTGGTGCAAACGATGATTGTGGGAATTATTCTTTTATTCCCAACCTTTGCCCGATCTCAAAATGAATTACCGACTGCTGATGAGCTTCGAGGTAAACCCAATGAAGCAGAACAACAACGTTTAGATAAAAAGCAAAGCCGACAAGCTGCACTTCGCCAAGGAATTCAACTTTATAAAACTGGAAATTATGCAGCTTCTGAAACTATTTTTCGTCAATTGGTAGAAGCTCAACCTGAAGAAGCCAAATATCATTTTTATTTCGGAAATGCTTTGTTTTATCAACGCAAAATTGAGGAAGCCACTCAAGCTTATCAAGAAGCGATTCGCCTTAATCCTAAATATGCTTTAGCTTATAATGCTTTAGGATTTTTACAAGCAACTCAAGGTCAATGGGATGAAGCGATCGCACAGTATCAAAAAGCCTTAGAAATTAATGCTGACTATGCAGAAGCCTTAAAAAATTTAGGGGAAGCGTTCTGGAAAAAAGGGAACACCGCCGAAGCTCAAAATGCTTGGAATAAAGCCTTAAGTTTATATACACAACAGGGAAATAATAAAGCCGCACAACAAATTCAAGAAGTCTTAAATCGGACGGCTCAATAATTTTTAAATTCAAGAATCAACTAGATTAAAGGGAGAAAAATCTTAACATGACAACCCAGCAACCAACCCGCAAAGAACGCGATAGTATGGGAGAAATTGAAGTAGCGAGCGATCGCTATTGGGGAGCCCAAACCCAACGCTCTATTTATTATTTTAGCATTGGCAATGATTTAATGCCGCAGGAAGTGATTACCGCCTTTGGTATCCTAAAAAAAGCCGCTGCAATTACCAATCAAGAGTTAGGAAAACTCCCCGCAGACAAAGCAAAATTAATGATTCAAGCCGCCGATGAAGTCATTGCGGGTCAACTCAATGATCACTTTCCCTTGCGAGTTTGGATGACCGGAAGTGGAACCCAATCGAATATGAATGTTAATGAAGTCATTGCGAATCGAGCCATTGAAATAGCCGGAGGAATTTTAGGGAGTAAAAATCCAATTCATCCCAATGATCATGTTAATATGTCTCAATCTTCTAACGATACATTTCCCACGGCGATGCACATTGCAGCAGCCATTTCTGTTACACAACGGTTAATTCCCAGCGTCCAAAAAATGCGGGATGAATTACAAAAAAAAGCCGAAGAATTTGCCGATATTGTTAAAATTGGTAGAACCCATTTACAAGATGCAGTTCCCTTAACGTTAGGTCAAGAATTCTCTGGTTATGTGGCGCAATTGGATGGAAATTTAAAGCGGTTGGAGATAATTTTACCGGATTTATATGAATTAGCCATCGGGGGAACAGCCGTTGGAACTGGCTTAAATACGCCTCAAGGATTTGCTGAAAACGTATCAAATCACATTAGTCAATTAACCGGATTACCCTTTATTTCTGCCCCGAATAAATTTGCAGCTATGGCGGCTCATGATGGCTTAGTGATGGCAAGTGGAGCCTTAAAAACCTTAGCGTGTTCTTTAATGAAAATTGCTAATGATATTCGGTTTTTAGGCAGTGGCCCCCGTTGTGGTTTAGGAGAATTAATATTACCTGAAAATGAACCCGGTTCGTCTATTATGCCGGGGAAAGTCAACCCCACCCAATGTGAAGCCATGACCATGGTAGCCGCACAAGTGATTGGCTATGATACCGCGATTAGTGTTGCGGGTTCCCAGGGACATTTTGAGTTAAATGTCTTCAAACCCATGATTATTTTTAATTTCTTGCAATCCGTAGCTATTTTATCAGATAGTTGCCATAATTTTACAGATTTCTTGTTAATGGGATTAGAAGTTAATCGTAAAAAAATTAATAGTTATGTTGAACAATCTTTAATGTTAGTGACGGCTTTGGCTCCTAAAATTGGCTATGATAATGCAGCCCAAGTTGCCCATATTGCTTTAGAAAAAGATCTGACATTAAAAGAAGTTTGTCTGGAATTAGGATATATTTCTAGTGAAGAATTTGATGCCATTGTAGATCCGTATAAAATGGCATATCCTAACCTTTAAAAGAAAGTGAGAGCGAGAGTAGGGATGGGTCGTTAATCAATAATAGCCTTTACCCTATTTCCTTGTATCATCCTGTTAATTTTTTATTTCCGAGAAGATTAGCTTTAATTTATTTAAAGATGAGTCTGTTTTTTTCTATTCACCCCTTTTAAAAAAAGGTATTGAATTTACGAAAATAAGGATCTATAGTGAATGTAGACTATACTAAAATTCACTCGCTAATCACAATCACGTCGCCTAAATCAAACAAAAACCCTGAAAACCTAGGATGTGAGTCGAGTTTTGACACGTTGTCAAGCCCACAGGATAAAAATTTTAACTTTAAGACTTTAACTGACCGTTAGAGTAAACCGATCAACCCAAATGATATTGTTGATCACCTCAGAACAATCTAAACTAGGGGGGAATCAACCTTGAATTTTAAACCCATCTATTTTTCAACTCATTATCAACAAACTTTCTTCATATTAATGATGTATTTATTATGTCTTTAAACCCCACTTTTGTCCCAAAAGACACAATTGAATTTCCTGATCGTCCACTTCCTTTAGATTCTAAATTTTATATTCAACGCCTCCCTTGCGAAAATTTAGGCTATGCTGAAATTCAAAAATCGGGGAGCTTACTCCGACTAAAAGCTCCTAGAAAAATGGGTAAAAGTTCTTTTATTATCAGACTGCTAAACTATGCTGAAAGTTTGGGATATCAGACAGTTTCAATTGATTTTCTCCAAGCGGATAGTGCCATTTTTGAGAATTCCAATAAATTTTTGAAGTGGCTGTGTATTAATATCGCTCGACAATTGAAAATTGAACCTCTATTAAATAATTATTGGGATGATGATATTGGGAGTAAAGTTAGTTCTACAGTTTATTTAGAAAGTCATATTTTCCCCAAACTTAATTCCTCTATCGTTTTAGCTTTTAATGAATTAAATCGGATTTTTGAGTATCAAAATATTAGTCAAGATTTCCTCCCTTTGATTCGATTTTGGTATGAGCAGGGAAGACAAACTCAACTTTGGCAAAAGGTTCACTTTATTTTAGTTCAATCCACAGAAGTTTATGTATCTTTAAATATTCATCAATCTCCCTTTAATATTGGTTTAGCAATTGAATTACCTGTATTTACCCTTGAACAAGTTAAGGACTTAGCACAACGTTATCAACTGAATTTAACGGATAATCATATTAAAAAACTATCCAATTTAGTCGGAGGACATCCCTATTTAGTTCATCTTGCACTTTATCACTTAAGCTATGATCTCATTAACATAGATGACTTATTAAATACCTCTCCAACCTTAACCGGAATTTATCGAGAGCATTTGCAATCTCTCTCGTTGAGCCTTCAACAAAAACCTGAACTTGCTATAGCCATGAAACGAGTAGCAACAGCAACAGAAAGTATTCAAATTGAACCGCTTATTGCCTATCAATTGTATAGTTTGGGTTTAGTCAATTTACAAGGAAATTATTGTCTATGCTCTTGTGAACTTTATCGTCTTTATTTTCAGTGGCAATTGTTGAATAAAAATCAAGAAAATGCGAATAAATTACGAAAGCTCCAACAAGAAAATAAATTTTTAAAAGCTTTAGTTTATGTTGATCCTCTAACAGAAATCGCCAACCGTAGGCAATTTGATCACTGTATAGATATTGAATGGAAACGAATGATGCGGGAAATTGCTCCCTTATCTTTAATTTTATGTGATATTGATTATTTTAAAATTTATAATGATACTTATGGTCATCAAATGGGAGATGAATGTTTAAAAAAAGTAGCTCAGTCCATTCGTAATGTCGTTCAACGTCCGGGGGATTTAGTGGCTCGTTATGGGGGTGAAGAATTTGTGATTATCCTTCCGAGAACAGATGCAACAGGAGCGCTGTATATTGCGGAAGCAGTTCGTGAGAATCTCAAAACTTTAGCACTTCCCTTTGACACAGAACAATTGCCCAATCGTCCTGCACCGATTGTTACAATTAGTATCGGCGTAGCCAGTACCATTCCCGGTGTTGATACCAATGATATTGGCTCGTTATTTTTAGCCGCCGATGAAGCCTTATATGAATCTAAAAGAAACGGTAGAGATCAAGTACAATTGAGTTCATTTTTACAATTTAGATATTAATTAAAAGAATGACAATCTATCGATATCGTGTCGGCGGTAGTCTCAGTAATGATGATTTATTTTATGTGGTTCGCCAAGCGGATACAGAATTATATGAAGCCTTAAAAGCGGGAGAATTTTGTTATGTTCTCAATGCTCGACAAATGGGAAAATCTTCTTTATTAGTCCGAACCTTTTATCGGATGAAACAGGAAGGTTATGTTTGTGCAACCTTGGATATGACCCAAATTGGGAGTGAATCTGTAACGCCACTTCAATGGTATAAAGGAGCAATCACCAGCTTATTATTAGGATTTAATTTATTCAACACATTTAATTTTAAATCCTGGTGGACAACCCAGGAAAACGTTTCATTTTCCCAACGATTTAGCAATTTTTTAGAGCGTTTATTATTTGAATTTTTTCCTCAAAAAAAAATTATTATTTTTATTGATGAAATTGATAGTATTCTGAGTTTACCGTTTTCCGTTGATGATTTTTTTGCTTTGATTCGATTTTGTTATAACAACCGAGCCATTTATTCTGAATATAATCGTCTAACCTTTGCAATTTTTGGAGTCGCCACTCCCCCGGATTTAATTACCGATAAAACTCGGACTCCTTTTAATATTGGTAAATCAATTTTTTTACAAGGTTTTCAATTCCATGAAGCTCAACCTTTAGCCCAGGGATTAACGTCTTATTCTGAACGACCCCAAGCGGTCTTAAGCGAAATTTTAAATTGGACAAATGGACAACCCTTTTTAACTCAAAAATTCTGCCAATTAATCCAAACCATTAATCAAAGTAGTAGCTCTCAAAAAATCATTATTCCCGCCGGACTAGAATCCTTTTGGATTGAGTCTCTAGCCCGAACTAAAATCATTGAAAGTTGGGAATTTCAAGATGAACCAGAACACTTAAGAACCATTCGAGATCGGCTATTTTTTTATCAAAATCGCATCGGAAAATTACTAGGAATGTATCAAAAAATCCTACAAGGAGTTACCATTCCCTGCGATGGAAGTCAAGAACAAATTGAACTACTTTTATCCGGTTTAGTCATTCCTGAAAATGGATTTTTAAAGGTTAAAAATCGCCTTTATAAACATATCTTTAATTTAGAGTGGGTGAATCAACAATTCAGCAGCCTACGCCCCTATTCCCAATCCCTAGAAGCCTGGGTTGCCCAACAAAAACAAGATGATTCTCGTTTGTTACGGGGACAAGCTTTGATTGAGGCTCAAAATTGGGCAAAAGATAAAAGTTTAAGCGATTTAGATTATCAATTTTTAAGCAAAAGTGAAGCTTTAGATCGACAAGAAACCCAACAAGCTTTAGAAGCACAACGGGCAAAAGCTGTGGAAGCTAAAATAGCTGAGGAACGCAAAACTGCTAAACTACAACGGGTTTTACTCAGTGTTGTTAGTTTGGGGTTAATCACCGTTACTCTCTTAGCGGTTGTGGTTTTAATTCAATTTAATAGGGCTAGTAATAACGAAAAAATAGCGAGATTGAATGAAATTAAAGCTTTACTTTCTTCTGCGGAAGGAAAATTTGCTTCCGATCATCAATTAGATGCTTTAATCGATGGAATTAAAGCCAAAAAATATCTCAAAAAAACTCCAAAAGTTGATCCTCTATTTACTGCTAAAGTTGAACAATCTTTGAGACAAGTGGTGTATGGTACGAATGAATTTAACCGTTTAATTGGACATCGCGGCGGGGTATTAACCGTTGATATTAGTTTTGATGGTCAACTGATTGCCACCGGAAGTAACGATAAAACCGTCAAACTGTGGAAACGAGATGGCACTTTACTGAAAACCTTAAAAAATGACGCCACTGTACATCGGGTGGCTTTCAGTCCCGATAGCAATCTAGTGATCGCCGCCACTTTAAACGGCCAGGTGAACCTCTGGCAAGTAGATGGAACCCTCATCAGACAAATTAAAGCCCATTCAGCGCCCGTTTGGGGCATTGCTTTTAGTCGTCAGGGGGATGTGATTGCTTCAGCCAGTGGCGATGGGACGGTTAAATTATGGTCGGTCAATTCCTTCCAACTCCTGCACACCTTCAACACCCAACAGCAAGCCGTTTGGAATGTGGCGTTTAATCAGGATGGTCAAACCCTGGTGAGTACGGGATGGGATGGAACCCTGCAACTGTGGAGTCGAACCGGAAAATTGCTCCATACCTTCACCGGTCATCGAGGAACCGTTTGGGATGTGGCCTTTTGTCCCCAGACTAATCTGTTTGTCTCCGTAAGTTCTGATTACACCGCTAAACTGTGGAATTTTGATGGCACCTTAATTAAAACTCTTGTGGGAAATAATGTCATGCTGGGGGTAGATTGTAGCGAAAACGGTCAATATATTGTTACCAGTGGTAAGGATAATGGGGTTCAACTGTGGAAATCCGACGGGACTTTTATTCGTACCTTGAGAAAACATCAAGCGGTAATTCGAGATGTGGCCCTCAGTGGCGATGGGTTAATGGCCGCTTCTGCCAGTGATGATGGTATCGTCAAACTCTGGCAACGCAATCTTTATTTATTAAAGCCTCTTCATGGACATCAAGATACCGTTTGGGATGTGCAAGCCAGTCCCAATAATCGTTGGCTGCTTTCAACCGCAGATGAGACTCTGCGATTTTGGTATCGGGATGGAACCTTAATTCAGGTTGTGCGTGAAATGATGCGGGGTGCGTCCTTTAGTCCCGATAGTCGCAAGATTGCTGGAGGCGGGACACCAGAGGTTAAGCTGTATGAAATTCAGGACAGTGACCCCCCGACCCTAAAACGATTGAGAACTTTTAAAGGCCATCAAGCCACTGTGATTTCAACGGTGTTTAGTCCCGATGGCAAAAGGGTTGTTTCTGGAGGGGATGATCACACCCTGAAATTTTGGGATTTGCAAGGGAAACTACTGCATAGTGTGGATGCTCATACGGAAAGAATTTGGAAACTGGCCTTTAGTCCCGATGGTCAGATTCTGGCTTCTGCGAGTGAAGATGGAACCGTGAAGTTATGGACACCGGAGGGAAAAGCCGTTACCACCTTAAAAGGACATGAAGGGGCCATTTGGGGGGTAGCGATTAGTCCCCTGGGAAATTTGATCGCATCGGTGAGTCTGGATGATACCCTGCGACTCTGGAAACCCGATGGAACCCCCGTCACTACTATTCCGGGTCAAAGTCGAGGATTAACGCGAGTGGCCTTTAGTGGTGATGGACAATTTCTCGCCACCGGAGGTATTGATAATACGGTTAAGTTATGGAATTTAGCCGGGGAATTAATTATAACTTTACCCGGACATCAAGGGATTGTTGATAGTGTAGATTTTACGGCGGATCAAAATGCCGTGATTTCAGGAGGAGATGATAGCACTGTAATCTTATGGGATTTAAAAAAAATTCGTGGCCTCAACGAATTACAATATGCTTGTAATTGGGTGAAAGACTATCTAAAAACTTCTCCTGAAGTTGAAGCAAGTGATCGAAGCTTATGCGACTAAAAAAAGCTTTATTTTAATAATAATCATTTTTAATTATGAAAATCATTGATTGTTTTAAACCCGCTATTTCTGTGATTAATCAACTTAAATACCCTCAAAAATTTGTCCTGATTAGCTGCATTTTTATCATTCCTTTGAGTTTGATGATGTATCTGTTAATTTCTGAAGTCCAGACTCGGATTGATTTTGCAACTCAGGAACAGTTAGGGACTCTCTATCTCCGTCCTCTACGGCAACTTTATCCTAAAATCTATCAAGCTCAATTATTAATGGCTAACCCGAATTTTAGCCGAGAAGACCAAACTCAATTACAACAACTGAAAAGGGAGATTACAGACCAGATTAAAATTTTAGAAACCCTTGATAGTAAAATTGGCAATCAATTATTAACAACAGATTTATTTAAACAACTCAAAGAAAGTTGGCGCACCTTAGAAGAAAATCAAAAACTGTGGAGTTTACAAACTCAAAAAGTCTATTCTTCTCTGATTTTAGAACAAATCAATCAACTTCGGTTTCAAGTGGGAGATCAATCTAATTTAATTCTTGATCCTGATTTAGATACTTATTATTTAATGGATACTACGCTATTAAAATTACCCGAAATTCATAAAATTTTAGTCGATATTCTCTTGATCAGCCAAGATATTAGTCAACGAAATCAACAGGAGTTAAGTCAAAAAGAATATTGGACAATTACAACTCTTTCAGGATTGTTAAATAATTATAATGAAAAGCTCAAGCGTTCCCTAGAGGTTTCTTTTAATCATAATCCGGCGGGAAATCTGCAACCAAAATTGGGAGACAAATTAAATTTACTCACCGATAATATTCAAACTTTGAATAATGGACTGAGTAATATGATCAGAACCGGAGATACGACTAATATACAACAGTATGCCCAAAATGCTGAATTGAATATAGAAGAAAGTTTGAAATTGTGGGATCTGACCATTGATGAATTAGATTTGTTATTACAGCTTCGGATTCAGGGTTTTATGGATCGACAAATCTTTTTATCGATCTTGGTTTTAATCACCTTATTAATCGTGATTTATTTATTTATTGGATTTTACCAATCCGTGATGCAAACGGTCAATAGTTTGAGTATTGCGTCTCAAAAAATGATTGCGGGGGAAATGAATGAAACTTTACATCTGGATAATCAAGATGAATTAGCAGATGTAGCTCAATCCTTTAATAATCTGGCTGTGGCTTTAGTGAAAGCCAATCAGGAAATTACTTCTCTGAATCAACAGTTAACCTCAGAAAATCTTCGCATGAGTGCTGAATTACAAGTGACTCGTCAACTCTAAAAAATGATTTTACCGAATGAACGAGAACTCTCTGAAATTGTCCATTTAGATATTGCGGGTTATATGGAACCCGCCGACGAAGTGGGGGGAGATTATTATGATGTTTTATATAATAATGGTATGGTTAAAATTGGGATTGGAGATGTTACCGGACATGGGTTAGAATCGGGGGTTTTAATGTTAATGGTACAAACGGCAGTTAGAACTTTAATTGCTAACGATGAAAGTGATCCAATTCAGTTTTTAAATACCTTAAATCGTGTGATTTATGATAATGTTCAACGGATGAAATCGGATAAAAATTTAACCTTTTCTTTAATTGATTATTATAATGGATTCCTCAGCATTTGTGGTCAACATGAGGAAATGATTGTTGTGCGATCGCAACGACAACCGGAGGCTGAATCTCATGCCATTATCGAAAGAATTGATACAATGGATTTAGGATTTCCCATCGGTTTAGAAGCCGATATTACTGATTTTATTGGTTCTATCAATATTAAATTAAATTCAGGGGATGGCGTTGTTTTATATACCGATGGAATTACGGAAGCTGAAAATCATCAAGGGGAATTTTATTCCTTAGAAAAACTGTGTGAAATTGTTAAACAAAATTGGCATTTAACCGCCTCAGAAATTCGCAAAGCGGTGATTAATGACGTGCGATCGCACATTGGCAAACATAAAGTTTATGATGATATTACCTTGGTGGTTTTGAAGCAAAAATAGTAAGAGTTATAACGGATAATTCTGTTGTAAAAAGGCTTCCGCAGACGCGCGATCGCACACTTCCCCATCTAATGTTGCTGTTAATAAATCATCTAACATTTGTTTAAATTGACGGCCTGGTTTATATCCCATTGCTTTTAAATCATTCCCATTTAAAGCAGGTTTAATCTCTCGTAATTGTGTTAAATATTTCCAGATGTGTCGTCTAATTTGTCGCTCTGAATGAATGGCGATTAAAATTAACATCGGTAAACTATAAGGTTTAAATAACCAGAAAAACTGACTATTTTTTTCAGCTTGAGAAAAGGTTTCCAGAATTTGATCTTTAGCAGATTCTAAAGTTTTTAACCGTTCAATACTTTCAATCTGTAATTGAAGAGTTTGAGCTACTTTTTCTCGATATTGGGGAGATAAATAGGCAATTAACACTTCTAAGCGCACTTCCCAATGGCTTAAGGTTCGTTGCGGATCAAACCGTTGTAAACAGCGATCCACAGACCGCACTTGTCGCCATAACGGCGGTGTCAACTCTAACTTAGGATGAATACATCGTAAAGCTTTTAACTCTCCTAAAAGTTGCAAAGATCGCTTCCAATAGGGAGACTGTAAAATATATCTTAACTCACTTTTTAAGCGGGTTTCTAAGGCCGGAACTCGACGATTTTGATCAAAGGATTTATTACTTTCTTCCCGTTGTTTTTCATAAATTCCACTACTAATGGCATAACGAATATATTCTTTGGTTTGAGTTTCAATTTCAAACCCTAAACGCACCGCAAACCGCACCGCACGATAAATTCGAGTCGGATCTTCAATAAAACTATTAGAGTGTAAAACTCTAATTTTTCGTTGTTCTAAATCTAAAACTCCCCCAAAAAAGTCTAATAATTCTCCAACCAGGGGAGGCGTTAACCGCAAAGCTAAGGCGTTAATGGTGAAATCTCGTCGATATAAATCTTGACGAATTGAACTCGCTTCTACCTCTGGATTTGCTGCTGGATAGGGATAAAATTCGGTTCTAGCAGTGGCAATATCAATCCAAAGAGAATCTAAAATCGGATCATTATGCCATAATAAAGCAGCCGTTTGAAATTGTCCATGAACGTCTAATCGCGCCGCAGGATAATGTTTTTGTAAATCCGTTGCTAATTCCCAAGCCGTGGAAACAGAAGATAAAGGATCTCCATCAGCATTCGTATTTCCATAACATCCATCGACCACAATATCAATATCACTTAATATTACTGTTTTTTCTGGTTCTGCTAAGAGTAAATCCCGAACTGCACCCCCAACTAAATAAACTTGCCATCCCCGTTTCTGAGCTAAAAAAGAAAGGCGATTTAATAATGTTAATAGTGGCGTTGCTAATCGTTCTTGTAATAATTCATCTAAGGTGGAACAACTTACCCCCGGAATACACCCTTTTAAGGGGGATTTTTGCGGACGTTGCTGTTGATGGAGTAACCTTAAAACATCAGTTCGGGTGACAATTCCGACTAAATTTCCTTCATCTAAAACAGGCAACCGTCCAATATCATACGTTACCATTAAATATTCGATTTCGGGTAAAGTTGTATCGGGGGTAATGGTTTTTAATTGCGGGGTCATATATCCCTTAACGGGTGCATGACTAAAGCCATGATGTAAGGCAATATCTAAATCTCGACGGGAAATAATTCCAACTAATTGATCTTGTTCATCAACGACTGATAGACCCGAATGACCATAGCGTAATAAAATCCGATGGGTTTCTTCTACAGAAGTGTCAGGACGGATGGTTCTCACCGGAGAAGACATTAATTCTTTTGCCGTTGGCGGGTGAGGAATTTGTGCTTTTAATTGTTCAACTAATTGATTTAAAATTTGGGAAAAATTACCTTCTTTTAAGCTAACTGAAGCCGCACGGGTATGTCCGCCACCGCCATAAGGTTTAAACAGTTCATTGAGATTTGTTTTTTCAATTCGAGACCGTCCAATAATACTGAATCGATCCCCTTCTCCTTTTCCATATTGATGTCCTAAGAGTAAGGCATCGCTTTCCGTTAAATCGATTAATTCAGAGGCAACACTGGATAAACCGGGCACATATTCATCGGTTTTTAATAATACCCAAGCAACGGTATATCCTCGAATGGTTGATTTTTTTAGCTGGTCTAATGCCAAGGTTAATAAATCTTGTAATTTAGGCGGTAAACCCGGTTCTACATACTCTGAAATCACGGGTAAACTAGCGCCTTGCTGCATTAACCACGCTAACGCCATGGCATCTCTCGCAGTGGAATGGGGGAAGGTTAAAGACCCTGTATCTAAATGAATTCCTAACGCCATTACCGTTGCTTCTGCTGTGTTTAAAACCAACGGTTGGGCAGAATTTTGAGCGAAGATTTGTAATTGTTCAACAATTAAAGTCGTGGTGGCACCCACAGCTTCAATATAGGTTTCTGTAGCGGGAATATCGGATTTAGTATCGGGATGATGATCATAAATTCTAATGGTTGATAAATTGGCTAATTTAAACCATTCTGCACTTTTTCCCAAGCGATCGCAACTTTGGGTATCAACCACAGTAATTGAATGAATTTTATTGGGATTAACAGACCGACGTTCAATTAATGGAAATTCATCTCGATAAAACGCTAAAAAATCTCTGACCGCCGGATGACTTCCCCCCGACAATACTATTCGACTTCCGGGGTAAATTCGAGTCAGTCCCACCGCCGCACCCAAGGCATCAAAATCAACAGTTGTATGGCATAAAATTAAGTGCATAAAATTAAAAAATGTGGAACAGGCATCTTGCCTGTCAATCAAGTTAAATCTTTCATTAATTTTACCATAAAAAATCCATCCATATTCTGTCTGTGGGGCCAGATTTTAATCCAGCCTTCCGGTTCAGGAGAAAGGATAAAATTCCCAGGAGGCGGTAGAATTTTCCAGTTAGAATGTTGACTTAAAAAGGCTTGAATTAAGGTTTCATTTTCTTGGGGATGAAGAGTACAAGTAGAATAAACTAAACAGCCTCCCGGTTTAACCCAGGTTTGGGTAATTTCTAATAGTTCGGCTTGCAGTTGAGACAACTCTTGAATATTTTTAGGATCATGTCGCCAGCGTCCATCAGCCCGCCGATGTAACGTTCCTAAACCAGAACAAGGTGCATCTAATAATAGCCGATCTGCAACCTCAAAATAACCTTTTAATTCCCGAATATCTCCCTGTTGAGGATGGATAGAATTCAGTTGTAATCGCGTTAAATTTTGCTGAACTTTCTTTAATCGAGATTTAATCGAATCAAAGGCTAAAATTTTACCTTGATCTTGCATTAACTCAGCAATATGGGTGGTTTTTCCACCCGGTGCAGCACAAGCATCAATAATCACTTCTCCAGGTTGCGGATCTAATAAATAACTCACCCATTGAGCACTACTATCTTGAATTGACCACCACCCTTGATCATAACCCGGTAAATTTTGAATTGAGCCTATACTTCCCGTTAATCTTAATCCTAGAGGAAGTCCAGAAATTCGATGCACTGAAATTCCCCTTTGTTGAAATTCAGATTCTACTGTTTCTAAGGTTGTTTTTAACACATTAATTCTTAAATCCAGGGGAGGAGATTGATTAAACCAACTGCAAAGTTGTTCGGTTTCTTCTAATCCCAAAGTATCTAACCAAAATTGAATCAGCCAGTCAGGAAAACTATAGAGAATTCCTAATTTTTCGATGGGATTTTGGGGTAACTCAAAACAGGTAAAAATAGAATCAGGTGTTTCTAAAGGACAATTTCCCTGCTCTCGAATATAATGTCTTAATATCCCATTCACAAAACCGCTAAAGTGCGTTAAGCCATTTTGTTTAACTAATTCCACACTGGTATCTACCGCAGCCGAATTGGGAATCTGATTGAGATAGCAAATTTGATAAAAACCAAGATGTAGTATAGTACGAATATCCGGGTGCTGTTGATGGGATTTTTTAGAAGCTAAGTAATCGATTAAGGTATCGAGCGATCGCCTTCTACGAACACAGCCATAGACTAATTCGGTGGTTAAGCGTCGGTTAATATCCGATAAATCAGATTGACGAAGCCATTGATCTAAAACCACATCAGCCAGCCCACCCCGTCGGTTAATGTCTCGGAGAGCTAAAAATGCAACTTGGCGCGGATTATTATTCACAGTTATTTTAACACTCAATTCAACTTAATTGGACAATAATTTATCCCAGATAGATTGTATTGAACTCATAGCTGAAACCCCAAATAAACCATGACTACAACTGACTCAAGACTATCAGAAATTGGTGCATTTATTCAAACCAACCTCAAGAAATTTTCTTCAAATTTAGCTCCAACTAAAGCTCAAACTTATGACGATTGGCGAAAGCATTTTATTTACCAACGTTTAAGTTTAGGTTTTACTTTAGCTCTGATTTCCTATTTTACCTTTACTCTTTCACAAATTAACAATTTTTTCTTTCATCCCGACCATTTTCAGCCGTCCTGGTTAGCCACACAAGTCGTCGCTGAGTTAGGTTTAATTATTGGTTTAGTTCTGCTGCGAACCCCCTTGGGGATGAAATATCCGGGGTTAATGTTTCTTCTATTTTCTTGGGTCGTCACAATTACCCCGCAAATTCGAGGAAACCTAAACGGAATTGCTAGTGCTTCCATTATTGAATGGCCGTTAATGTTTTTTTCCCAAGCCACATTAATTCCGGTTTATTGGCCTTTACATTTTATTTCTCAATTAGGGGTTTTGATCTATTATCACGGAAGCCAAATTTTATTTAATTTAAAACTGGTGCTTCCAGCCCATTGGATGACAGCAGAGTTCTTATCTCTGTATTTGTTTTGGATTTGTTTAATTTGCAATCTTTCAGTGTATTTATATGATCGGTTAGCTCGTTCGGAATTTAAGTCTCGTCAAGCCTTAGAAAAAGCTTATGATCAAGTTAAAGAAGAACAGGAACGCTCCGAAAGTTTACTCTTAAATATTTTACCCCATTCCATTGCCCAACGGCTAAAACTACAACCCAGTACCATTGCGGATAGTTTTACCGATGCAGGGGTTTTATTTGGCGATATTGTGGGTTTTACGGAACTTTCAGGACAGTTTAATCCGGCTGAATTAGTTAATTTACTCAATCAAATCTTTTCGGAATTTGATCATTTAGCTGAATTACATGGGTTAGAAAAAATTAAAACTATCGGGGATTCTTATATGGTAGTTTCCGGTTTACCCATTCCCCATGATGATTATGCAGAAGCGATCGCAGATATGGCTTTAGATATGCAACGAACCCTGAAAGAATTTAATGTCAAAACTCAACAAAATTTTCATATTAGAATTGGAATTGCAACTGGGCCAGTAGTGGCGGGAGTGATTGGAATTAAGAAATTTATTTATGATTTATGGGGAGATACGGTTAATCTAGCAAGTCGGATGGAATCTCATGGACTTACCGATGAAATTCAAGTCACAGAAACGACTTATTTAGCCTTGAAAGAACAATACCAATTTGAAAAACGAGGGACAATTTTAGTTAAAGGGAAAGGAGAAATGACCACTTATTTATTAAAAGGGAAAAAAACTCTAGCGGTTTCCACCAACATTCCTTAATCAGAAAAACTCTCGGTCAGGGTTAGAGTTTCCGAAAATAGGGTCTTGACAGTTGTTGTTATGATTAGAGAAAATTAAATTCTATTTTACGAACAACAATGAAAGCTACCTTATTCACCGTAACTCTAATTCTGTCCTTGACTATCACTGAAACTGTTCAAGCCAAAACGTTAATAGAAAATCATTCATTCGGTTTACAACAGTCTTCCAGTCAGACTCAAATTGCTCAAAGTACAAATCCAATCAGTTTGGGACAAGCCGCAGATTTAATCACACAATGGTTAACTGCAAAATCGAGGATTTTTGCTCCTCCCTTTGACCTTCAGCTTGTTAGCCAATTAACCACAGGGACGTTATATAACGATACCTTAAAAGCGATTGATTTTTTAAGGAATAACGATGCTTTCTATCAATATGGAGTCCAGAAAGTTGAATCCGTTGAACGGTTTGCAGCATCAGGAAATAAAGCGACCATAGAAGTTAAAGTAACTGAGGATACAACCTTATACAAAAGGGGTCAAATTCTTGAAAGTAGCTTTAATACGAAATTAGTGCGTTATAATTTAGAAAATTGGGATGGAATTTGGAAAATAGCGAACTCTCAAGTTTTGAATTAAACAGTAATTAAAATAGCGATCGCTATTCATGAATTATGGTACAAGAACTGATTAATTTAAGAACCTGCATTGAAGAACAACGCTATGATGAAGCGTTAATGATTGTTGATGAACTTGAGGGAATGAGCCGCAAATCCATTTTAAGAACAATTAAATCCTTTTTAATTCGGTTGATGATTCATTTAATTAAAAACCAAATTGAACAACGGTTAACAAATTCTTGGATTGCCTCTATTTCTGATTCTATTATCCAAATTCAAGATCTGAATCTACAAGACAATAAAAAATCCCACTATTTAAAAATAGAAGAATGGGATAATTTATTAGAGGAAGCCTTTGCTGCATCCCTTCGTCCTGCGAGTGTTGAAGTCTTAAATGGAACCCTCAAACCTCATCAATTAATCCAACAAATTGACAAAACTCAAATTCTGGAAATTTCAAAACAGTTAATTCTGTTAACTTACAACTCTTCTTCGCGGGATTTACCGGATATTATTGATAATAATTTAGCTCAATTACCCGGAGCAGAAAATTGGTTTTCCGATTAATTATTAAAATCAAGGAATAATTGATATGGTACAAGAACTGATTGATTTAAGAACTTGCATCGAAGAACAACGCTATGATGAAGCGTTAATCATTATTGATGAATTGGAAGGAATGGGAAAACAAGCTATTTTACGCAATATTCAATCCTATTTACTCAGATTATTGATTCATTTAATTAAAAATCAAATTGAACAACGATTAACCAATTCTTGGGCTGCTTCTATCCGAGGTTCTATTCGGGAAATCCAAAAACTTAATATTAAAGACAATAAAAAATCCTATTATATTCAACAAGGTGAATGGCAAAACTGGTTAGAAGAGAGTTTAGAAGATGCCATTCGAGATGCCAGTGTAGAAGTTATGAATGGAACTTATAGCCCGTTTAAATTATCAGAAATGGTAGAACGAGATTCAATTGTAAACACGGCTCAAATTTTACTCGATTTAACCTATTGTTATTCTGCTAAAGAATTAGCTGTCCAAGTTGATCAAAGCTTAATCGACTTACCCGGAGGAATGGCTTGGAAAGAAGGACATTAAATCTCTCGTGAAAAAACCGGGTTTCTCATTGTTATTTCGGTAAAAACAACAAAATTCTTGTTAAGAAACCCGGTTTCTGTTTTCGGTGATTTACAGTTTATTAATCATCGGCATAAATATAACGGCACAGATCTTGGGGATCAGGTTCAGGGCTACTTTGGGCAAATTCAACCGCATCATCAATCGTGGCTTGAACTTGTTGATCAATTGCTTTTAATTCCTCCTGGGTTGCTAAATTGTATTCCGTTAAATGAGCCGCAAATTTTTTAATCGGATCACGAGCAAACCAAAATTCTTTCTCATCTTTATCCCTTAATTCATCAGGATCAGCCAAAGAATGTCCTCGAAAACGATAGGTTAACGCTTCCACTAAGGTTGGGCCTTCCCCAGCGCGAGCACGAGCAACGGCCTTTTTAGCCACTTCTCGAACCGCCAAAACATCCATCCCATCAACTTCATAACCCGGCATTCCAAACGCAGGGCCTTTTTTGTAGATTTCGGGGTCAGAAGTTGCCCGTTCATGGGCCATCCCGATCGCCCATTTATTATTTTCGACCACATAAATAATTGGCAATTTCCATAATGTTGCCATGTTCAAACATTCAAAAAATTGACCGTTATTACAAGCGCCATCGCCAAAGAAACACATGGTTACTTGATCCGCATTGGGATCATTCATGGCTTCCCGACGGTATTTACTTTGAAAAGCCGCCCCCATAGCCACCGGAATTCCTTCAGCGACAAAGGCAAACCCCCCTAATAAATTATGTTCAGAGGAGAATAAGTGCATCGAGCCACCCCGACCCTTAGAACAGCCTGTAGCCTTGCCAAATAATTCCGCCATGACTTGACGAGGGGGAACCCCAGCACTCAACGCATGAACGTGATCCCGATAGGTACTACAAACATAATCTTCATTTCGGCGACCGGCGCGGATCATCCCCGTCGCAACGGCTTCTTGACCGTTGTACAGGTGGACAAAACCGAACATTTTGCCCCGATAATACATCTCAGCGCATTTATCTTCAAATAACCGCCCCAAAACCATATCCTCATACAGCATTAACCCTTCATCACGGGTTACAGCCGTTGCATCCGCCTTAAACGTCGGTAACGTGCGTTCCTGTACCATTGTTTCCAATCACCTTGACCAATTTGAATTTATATTTTACCAGGGCTGTTTCATCTTCAAGTTAAAAAGGCTAAAAAAAGAGGGCTGGGACTAGCCATGCTTGCTGGCGCATCGCTATTTAATAAAATCAAAAGCGAGGGCGATATCACTACCTATCAGGATAGCAATTTTTAATAAAACAAAACCTATAAAAAAGTGTTTTTTATAAAAATCAATAATTTCCAAAATAGCTTTCGGGCTTTCTAATTAATCGTCCCCTTTTCTGCTATACTTTTAAAACATGAAACCCCTCTGGGGGAAGGCGTGGTGGTACGCTTTCTCTTGCTCACCCACAGTCAATCGCTAACAGCCAACCATTCATGACATTTATCTCTGTTCTCTACGCCCTATTTTTATTAATTCTATTAATATTTTATTGGATTTTTCCTTGGAAGTTTTGGCGACTTTTTATCCTATTAATAGCGAGTCTAATTTTTTACAGTACATTACAAATTCAATATATTCCTTTACTGTTGCTATGGACAGTATTTAACTTTGGTTTAGCCTTAACCATTGTAGAACCCCAAGAATGGGAAATTCCTCACATTTCTTGGAATCGTCGTCGCTCTTTTTTATTAACCCTAGGTATTATCATTAATGTTTTAATTTTAGTCGGGTTTAAATATTTACCTTTTATTTTCAATATTGTAGGAACCGCGTGGAATATTCCTGTGATTATTAATACCGGGAATTGGATTGATCAATATGTCATGGCTCCTTTAGGGTTAAGTTTTTTCTGCTTTGAACTCATCGCTTATTTAGTTGATGTTTATCGAGGTGCACCCGCCGCTACTTCTCTCCTGGAATTTGCCGCTTATAAACTATTTTTTGCTAAATTAATTTCAGGGCCAATCACTCGTTATCATCATCTCAATACTCAATTTAGAACCCTAAAATTTCCGGTTCCTGAACAAATTGCTGATGGGTTATGGTTACTCGCTAGAGGTGCCATGAAGAAAGGGTTGTTAGCTGATAATTTAGGGATTTTAGTAGATCTTAGTTTTAGTAATTTACAACGAGCCGGAAGTGGAGATTTGTGGTTAGCCACCTTTGCTTATGGATTACAATTATATCTTGATTTTAGCGGTTATGTTGATTTAGCCAGAGGTACAGCATTACTCTTAGGATTGAGTTTACCTATTAACTTTGATGCCCCTTATTTTACTACCAGTATTGCTGATTTTTGGCGACGTTGGCATATAACATTAGGAGATTGGTTACGGAATTATTTATATTTTCCTTTAGGCGGTTCTAGGGTCGGATTATTTCGCACTTGTCTGAATTTAATCATCGTCATGTTAATCGCTGGAATTTGGCATGGTGCGGCTTGGGGATTTGTTGTTTGGGGAGGATTACATGGTTTAGCGTTAGTAATTCATCGCCTCACAGATGCAATATTTACGAAATTATCAATCACCTGGATTTGGAAGAGTTTACCCGGTGTTTTCATCGCTTGGTTAATCACTCAATTAATGGTATTTACCGCTTGGATTTTCTTTAGAATTCCCAATTTACAAGATTCTGGATGGGTCATTCATCATTTATGGGGTCATACGGCTGATGTACAGTTTGCTCATAAAGTTTATGTTGAAGCTTTAGGTTTAGAACGACACAATCTTGTCATTGTATTAGCCGCTATTTTTGGATTAATGGCTTTCACAACGTTCTTAAACCGAGGGTTAAAATTAGAGTTAAATTGGACAGTTAAATTAGCCTTAGTTCCCCTTAGCTTTTTCGCAGTTTGGCTATTAGCACCCGAAGGCGGTTTACCTTACATTTATTTTGATTTTTAATAGTTATAAAAAGCAATAGGAAAGATTTTAACTGATTTCTACTGTTTTAAGTAAAGTCAAAAATGGCTGAATATCAATCCAAATATCTTCAGAAAAATTTCGAGGATAGGTGAAACGATGCAGATAGTATCCCGGTAAGGTTTCGCCAATATAATAATAGTAATCTAATTCTACTAAATTACTAATCCACCAATAGCAATGATAAACATAATTCGGCGAAAATAATTCAATCACTTTCGTTCCCGGTTGACAAAATACTAAATTCGTTAAACCACTCCCATGAGGTGCAATAATCAGTTCAGCTTGAGAAAATAAAGCAGCTTGTTCAACAACGGACATTGATTCTAATTGAACAGATTCAACTCCGAAGGGTTTTAAAATAGTTAATAACTCATCCTCATTCAAAACTCGACGGCTTTTAGCCGAATTCCGACTAATATAAATTCGCTTAAAATTAGGTGAATTTGAAATCAAATCTGGAATCAAAAATTGTTGTTTTAAGAAATCGCACGTCCATTTTGGCATCCAAGCGACACAACCGGGAAAAGAAGGGACAATTAACTCTGTGGCTTGAACATGATGAAGGTTATGAATATTGATTTGTTGATTTTCAGGAATTCCTAATAACTCTAAAGTTTCCTGCTGAAAATGACAGCGATTATCTACAATAAAATAATCAATATTATCCCAATTAATATTACTTTTTATTAATAATTCAATTCGCGGTAACACATCTAACATCCAGTGAAAATAAACAGAATTTGAAAGTCCTGCTAGAACAGCGACAGTTCCTTGAATCTGATGAATAGGAGGTAATTTTTGAACCGATAAAATGGAGTGATATCTAGGATGTTTTTCAGGATGACCTGGACTTAATAAAGGAAATTCAGGGGAAAGATCGCCTAAAAAATGCTGTTCACTGGTCAAAATGGCGGATTGAGTTTGATCAGAACTTAACCAAAACCTTCCTTGTGATAATTGAACCACAAAAGCAGAAGGAAGTTGAATCTTTTGACCAAATCTAAAACTAAAATGAATCGAATGATCAAGAGATTTTGGCGGTTTTAAAGCAACAACCGTTTCAGAATAAATTTGTTGATAATTAAGTTGATTTAAAGAATTAAGCTTGAGCCAATCTTTGGTTAATTCATCAAACTGAGTGGGTGGGTTAACAGCTTGAACTTCGGAAAGATTCAGATTAGGGTTCAGTTTTCCAGTCTGAAATAAATGGTTCAGTAAACTATCAACTAAAACTGCCATTGAGGATTCTTTTTCTAAAGCTTTTTTGAAATACAATAACCCTTGTTCTGTTTGATGATTATAAACCAATAAAAACCCTAAATATCCTAAATACAAAGCAGATTCTGAATTTTCTTTTAAACTCTGTTTTAAATAGTAAATTGCTTCTTGAATTTCTCCGGTATTAAAAAAAGCTTGAGCTAAACCATAATAACCCTCAGCTAGATTAGGATGATAATGAATGGCTTTTTTAAAATGGATTATGGCTTTTGAAAAGTGTTCTAATTTTAACCAACATTGTCCGACTTTTAAGTGATACCTGGCTTTTCTATCCTCCAAAGAAAGTCTACTCCCCAGTTTTCCAATTGTATTGATACCGGATAGAGAACCTGACAAATTGGCAGCTAAATAACACTGAAGAGCTTCTAAATAATCCTGTTTATGCTCATAAAATATATCTCCAAAGCTTAAATAAATTTCAAAATTATGAGGATCAATTTCTTGTGCTTTTCGCAGTACCATCAAGGCTGAATTTTGGTCAAAATTTGATAAAATTTGTCCTAAATAAATATATAAATCTATCGGTATTTTTAACGGAAAAGATAATAACTTTAAAAATTGAATCGCCCGTGAATTAATATTAGGAGTGAATAGAGTTTGATTGTGAATCTTTTGAATTAAAGCTTGATAAAATTGAGGCTGTTTTTGTATCCCTTGGTTGAGGGCATAAATTCCTGATTCTAATAATCCTTTGATAATTAAATTAATTCCTAAATCACTATAAGCAGGTGCATAATTGGGTTGAAGTTGAATTGAATTTTGAAACGCATCAATAGCCGATTCCCAGTGTTTCATTTGAGTCAAACACAGTCCTAATTGATAATAACTTAAATAATCTGGGGAACGCTGAATCACTTCTTGATAACATTGAATCGCCTGCTCAAATTGTTCTAATTTTTGATAAAGAATGGCTTGATTAAGATAAGCAGAACAGTGATTCGGTTGCAGTTCAATTCCTTTTTGCCAAACCTCAATTGCTGTTTCTAAATCGCCTTGAAGTGCAAGGGCTTGACCTAAATTATCATAAATTTCAATATCTGTCTCACACCAGTCTAAAATAGCTTCATAAATCTGTTGTGCAAATTGAGGATATTGAGAGGATAAATAATTTTCTGCGTGACCTTTTAAAAAATTAACAAATTCAGTAATTTCAGGGGCTTCTAAATCTAAATTAAATTGAGTAAAAGCCGAAAACCCAATTGTTTGAGCTTGAAACGAATCTCCGTGTAATAACCAAGATAACCCTAAATACCAATAGTTAGAAATAACATCAGGAAACTCTAAAATACACTGTTCATAAATTGAGATGGCTTCTAAAAACTGTTGTTTTTCCAAAGAACGATTTCCTTGTGCTTGGAGGGAAGTTATAGAACGTAATAACTCCTCTTCCCCTCCCACAATTTGGGAAGGGACAAAGCTTTCCGTTGAGTCTGGATTTTCTGACATTGATTAACTTTTTTCTGGGTAATGTTAATTTGATTGTACTTCAGCTTCTAATATTTTTTGAATCCGATCATGAGTTTGTTCTAAATGTGCTAAGGTATAAGCATTCATTTTATCCTTTTGCCGCTTTAATGTTGTTTCTAACTGTTGATTTAACTGTTTAAGTTGATACCAAGCCAAGGTTTCTGCATCTTCAGGAACATTGATTTTTCGTAACACCATCTCACTCAAAATTTCCAGATGCTCCCGTTGTAAAGAACGCCGAATACTCGAAATCTCAATATTGCCATTATTCGCTAAAATTTCTGACCAAATTCCATTTTGAACCGTTTCAAATAATTCGGGTAAACTTAACGCATTATTGGCTGTTGTTTTTAATTCTAAATCTCGGAGCCGAAATAGCCGAGTTGAAGCAAACAATTCTCGTAAAATATAACGCTGAAACCAACTAATTCGGCGAGTAATCGGATAATCTAAATAACTATTTTGATCAGGATTTGCCCAATCTGACCAACGGGCAGGTGCTAACTGATTTAAGAGATTGGGAGAAAACTTAAAGATTTTATCGGTAAAAACATAGGTTTGCAAAAGTTTTAAAGCATCCCGTTGTTTTTCAATTGAAATGGGTTCAAAAGGTAAACGATGATATCCTTCTCCTGCTCTGGTTCGATTAAAGGATTGTCCCCCAATATAAAGGGTTAAATTAATCGCTTGATTGGAATAATAGTCAAAAATTGTATCGAACATTTTCCGCATTTTATCATAACCTTCTCCATCACGAGGGGTATAGTTTTCTAAACGTTTCCACATCTCAACGGAATTATCTAATTGCCATTGAGAATATTTCAACATATCATTACTTAAATCTCTGGTATTGGTGGCGGGGTCAAGAAAAACCCCCCAGAAATCTTCATCAGTTGCATAGGCTAATTCCCGTTGAGTTGCACGTTTAGCAATGTCTTGTAGCTCTTGCCATTCTCCTTCCGGTGTTGTGCTGCTAATAGGTTTATAACCATATTCAATTGCCCATTGATCATAAGGCCCAATTTGGGTGGGAAAATAATCTCCCTGTGGTGTTCCTTGAGGCGCTAAATTGACTGGAATATAATCCATAACAGAACTAACTAATCCTTTCGTTTGAGTAATTTCAGGATTATTTAATTCCTCTGGAGATAGGAGGGTACTGCCTTGAAAATTATGTCTTAATCCTAACGTATGTCCGACTTCATGGGAGATTAAAAGACGTAAATATTGTTGAATATAAGCTTCCATTTGAGGGCTATTAGGCATAATGTTTTCTAACAGGGATAAAGCTGTTGTACCAATTAGTAATTGTTCATTGGAAGCACTGCGAAAACAAAATTCTTCGGAAATATTAGCAGGAGATTGATTATTTTTTTCAGCTTGAGATTTCTTTGCCATTGAATAAGCATATAATCCAATTGGGCAAGGTTGATTAGCGGTTGTCACTGATGAATTATTATCCCCATCTCCCTCAAACATCAGGGCAGAAGTTGAACCTAAAAACACAGACACAGCCCCCTCTTGTAAACTTCTAAGGGCACTGCTTTCGATAATAATATCTGCATCTAAAATTTCCCCCGTAAACGGGTTAGTATGGGAGGGGCCATAACCATTAAAGGAAGACTTAAAGGAGGTAGACCAACGAATCGTATTATAACGCACATCTGCGGGATTCCAGGAAGCATTATCAGGCATTTGTTCGACTTGAATCGCATTGATAAATCCGGCTTGTTCAAAGGCTTTATTCCAAAATAAAATACCCTCTCGAATTCCCTCTCGATATTCTAAAGGAACCGTATTTTCTATCCAAAAAGTAATGGGTTTAATCGGAGGAGAAAGATCCGCAGTTGGGTCTTGTTTTTGTAAATTCCAGCGATTAATATAACGAACAATCGAAGATCTATCGGTGCGCCCCGATAAATCTTTATAGGTTGTTGTAAAATATCCCACTCGTTCATCTGCTAACCGAGGACGATAACTATTATTAACAGGAACAGCTAACAAACTATAGCGGACTTTTAAATTAAAGGTACGATTATCGGGTAAAGAAGGAATTGATTGTACAGTCCCATATTGCCCCATAGAAAATCCAAATATAGACTCGATTTCCAGATTTTCAGGAAAAGATTGGATTTGAGAAATATAGGACTTACTGGGATCAATCGAATACTGATTCTTTAAAAAATCTGAAAATTCAATCATTAATCCAGGTAAATCACTTTGACTATTGAATAAATCACTAATTTCTATTAATATTGTTTTTCGTTCAGGATGAATACTTAAAATGGGTAGAGTTTGTAAAACCGACTCACTAAAAGAACGATTGATTGAACGAGTTTGCGGGTCATTTTCTTCAGTCCTAAAATTAATATTAGGAACAACAATTTGAATTTTATTCTGTACAGACCGGAATTGAAACAAGAGATCTCTAAGATGGGTTCCACTGACAATTCCTTCTTCTCCAATCCCCGATTCTAAGGTCGCAAAAGATAGAAAATTTTGATTCAACTGTTCAGGTTTTAATTCAATATAAACTTTACCCGATTCTTTATTCTGATAAATTGTAAATAACCCCTCTAATTTTTCGCTTCCTTGAATCACTTGCTCAAAGGGTTGTTGGGGCACTTGTTGAGCCATTAAATAGTCTTTGAAATCCGAAAGAGAAACCTCTTGAGCATTAACTTGAGATAATCCTACTGTTATCATTAAAAATGACATCAAGCCCAACAAAACAAAGCGTTTTGCTTTTCTAAATTTGGTCATTATCCGCACTATCCCTTTTGGCAATCTGGTTTTCATCTTCTTTAACCCTATACAGTTATCAGTAGGGGCGGGGTTCCCCCGCCCGTACTCAGTTATCAGTTAATAGAGGTGAATTGGGGTTACAAATTAAAGACTGATAACTGATTACTTGTACAGACGTTCCATGTAGAGACGCGCCATGGCGCGTCTCTACTGGTTTCGGCCAAGAAATTTGATCAAGTTCAACTAATTTTTGAGAAACAGCAACTGCACCATATTGATTTAAGTGACTGGGATCAGAAAAATAGTGATAAGTTTGTAACCATTCTCTGGATAAATCAATAAAAGTTAGTCCTGTTTCTGCACTGATGGATTTCATCAGATCTTGGAATTTTTCCTCATAAGCTGTGCGAATCGGATCAAGATAATCCTGTGTCAGTGGCATATTAACAAACACAATATCCGAGTTTTTGGATTGCACATATTCAATCAGATTTTTTAAGGCAGTGGTTTGTTTTCCCTCTAATTCAAACCCTTGATAATCTCCATCATAATAGCCTGAAACTTGAGAATGAGCTTGATAATAAACTTCAGGACTAAATTGAATGGATAGCGGTAAAAATCCATTGGCTTGAAACTCTGAGGTTTCTATGTCTTGAGCATTTGAAGGTTCCGCTTCATCAACCGGGGATTTAACCTGCGGTTGAAAGGCTTGTCCCTTAATTACAGACTGTAACAGAAATTTTAGGCGATCGCGTTGTAGATATGTTTTTGAACTTCCACTAAACTGTTGACTTAAACTCGTTTGAAACTGGTCAAAACTTAATTCTCCTTGACGAATTTTTTGAGCGAAATCCCCTAAATTATATTGCCCATTCCAACTAAAATCTTTTTCCTCCTCAGCTTGAGACTGGATCTGAAACGTTCCTTGAGCAATTTGTTCATAGCCTTCTGAAGTTGAGATCGTTTCATACGTCCGATCCACTCGACCACTATTAAGGGCACGAACCCCATCGGCTAGGATAATCAACCTCGGCAATTGTTCAGGAGGCAAAATCTGACGAACAATCAAATCAACGACCTGTAAGGTAGCACCATTCACCCCAAAGTTATAAACTTTTAACTCTCCATAACCTTGTGATCGTAACTCTTGTTCTAAAACCCCCGGATCAATGCCCCGTAATGCTCTGGAACTTCCAATTACTAGAATATCAGGCGGTCGTTTTTCCGTCAAAATAAAATGTTGATATCGCGCTAATTGCTCATCTAATTGGGGGCTTTTAAACGTTGGATAAAGAAATTGCGCTAACTGACACGCTTCTAACCCTAATTTTTGATCAGATAAACTACACTTTTTTGTTTTTAAGGTCGATGAAATAAAATCACTGGCATTAAATACACCATTTTCTTTGGAATTATTCTGATTTCGAGGAAGATTGGAGGCAATAACAACTTCTGGTGTTTTTTCCGCTAAATTACTTTGATTAGAAACGGTTATTCCACTGTTGCTCCCCTCATTGACCGGAATTTGTGCTAATCCTTCTCCTAATATTCCATCCAGTTGTACCACTAACAACCCTCCCAAGGTTCCCCAAACTAAGGCTAAGGCAATTTTTTGATATCGGCGGGTTCTGAGATCTTGCAGAGAAACCATCATCGCTTCCCGTGGCACGAACATACGGGTCGCTACTAACCCTTGGCCTATAATTTCTCGCCAATTGGCATAGATCGGGTTTTGGGGTTTGGGAGTATCTGTCTCAAGGGTATGGAGGTTTAAATCAGGACGCAGAACCAAGCTTCCCGGTTGTTGTACCAGGGTTTCAGCTTCGTCTGTCGGGGTGATAAAATCCGGTAAAGCCGCAGGAGTTGTATCCGGTTGAGTGGTTTTCAAATAAACCCCATAGCGCCATAAGGGCAGTTTCTGTCCCGAACGACGACCATAAATTCGGACTCCCGCAATGCCACTAATGCGATGGGTGCGTAAAAATTGAGCAATCACCGGAGCAATCTGGGACTGAGACGGACAGGTAGCGGCTTCCGTCATCACGTGGAGTAATTCTCCTTTTTGTAATAACAGGACGCGAATTCCTCCGGTCGCCAGTTTTAACTCTAAATCAGGATTAATTAAACGAGTCAGAATGAAGCGTAAGGCGGACAGATTGCCCTGTTCAGCTAAGGTTAAAGTCGTTGGTTGTAAGTCCGAATGGTGGGCACCGGGTAAATTAAGCCAATCAATCCAGATGGGAGTCCCCGGTTTAGGGTGGGTTGCAGTGGTTTCTAAACCATAGACCGTTGCCGCACAAATCCCTTGGGGTGCTAATAGATCTAATAGGGGGGCTACGATCTCCATGACCGTTTGTTTATCAGGAACTTGACGTTTGCGGGTTTTGGTTGTGCAGTGACAGAATAAATGGAGTGTTGATTCTTTTAAGGTGGTTCTGACTTCTATTTCAAACTGACTAAATGTATCATTAAGCAAACGAGAGATCGCTTGTTCATCTCCCCAACGTCCCCACTGTTTGAGAATTTTGTCCGGTGGGGTTAAGTCAATTCGTAACATCCAGTCGGGAGTTGATTCCCCCTGGACTTGCAACAAAATACACGCATCCCGAAATCCTTCTAGGTGTAACTGTCGTAACCGTTGAGCAATGGGTTGAGCCAGTAAGGACGGATCAGGACTATAAGCCGATTCACACAACACCCACAGCCGTCTCGCCGATGTTGTTGTTTCCTCTAGGTCTTGTTGTTTATCGGTTTTTTTGACCTTAGCCGCTCTTTCCCGAATCGTAACCTTGACCCCAACTCCCAACCCGCCTAAAATCTCGCTGAGATAACTAGCGATCGCATCAGGATAACCCTGTCGTGCCAAACTTTCCGTCGAAACTTCAATCCCACTTGATTGCTGATTGTTGACGGCTTCGGACTGAGCTTGCGATCCCCTGAGCTTGTCGAAGGGAGCTTGCGATGGTGTTGACGATTCGTGATTAACAGAGGACTCAGACGTTAATAAATTTCCCCCCCTCTCCTCTTCTCCTCCTGTCCCCTTGTCCCCTTGTCCCCTTGTCTCCCCAACTCCCCCAACTCCCCCAACTCCCCCAACTCCCCCAACTCCCCCAACTCCCCCAACTTCCAACTCCCCAGATATTGCACTGAAGGCAAGACCATCATCTGCAAGTAAGGAAAAAGGTAAAGTTTCTGGTTCAGTCGGATATTGCTCACAGGGTTGAATTTCTAAATCGGGTTCCGGTATTGGTTCAGGTTCGGGTTCCGGTTCCGGTTGAGGAAAGGGTTGAATCGTTGAAGGGGGCAGTGTTTCCTCTAGTTTAGGGCGTCTGAAAAAGCGGGTAATTTTTTCTAAGGGGTTGTGTCCCGGCTCAGGAACAGGCTGTGGACGTTCTTCTACAGGGACGCTTTCACCCAAATTGCCAGACGCCTGAAATTGTAATTCTGTGTATTCGAGTTTAACGGTCCAATCCGGTCGTTTGGCACCAATACTCCGCCCCGATAAAAAGATTTTATAGATGGGTTGATTGGGGGGAAGTAAAGCCGTTAACTTAGTGTGGGTTAAAGTTTGTGAAAGGTGAGATGTTACAATTTTTTCATCAGGACTAACAACAGATTCACACAAAATATGTAAATGATTGCCCCGCAAACGGATTTGAACCTGCACATCCGCAAGTCCAATCGCTTGTTCTGCCCATTGGGTTAAAGCTAAACCCTCCACCGTTGAAACGGTTTTGTTGACTTTCAACACGACTCCCTGCCCTTGCCAAACCGTCTTGTTTCGACTACAATTTTGACATAATTCGCCAAAGGTTTGGAATCAAGATACACCAAGCAACCCCCCCAAACAGATCAACCCATGCCTAAAAGTGCGTCCAGCATTACTGTTCCTCAAAACTGGTTATTAAGTTTAGCCACAACCCCCCTATTAATCACGGTATTAGGAACAAAAGCTCTCCATGAGATGCTACTCAATCTCAGTTCTAATAGTGAAGAAATTTTCCGAGGCACTCGCCTTCCTGTTCTCCATTTTCCCCCATCAGAGGAATAAACCCCCCAACGGTCGAGGAAAGAGAAATCCTGTACTTCTGGCTCCCTACTCTATACTTAGCCCTCAACCCCCCGTTGTGATTAAATTTAGCTTAAAGGGTTATGGATTTGACTGCAATGTTCCGTGTTTTGGGAGAAATTAAGCCATACAATAAATTGGATATTCTTGCCACACACCAAACAGACCATTATGAGTTCACTGCTCCAATCCTCCGAACAGGTTCCAAACACGGTCGTTTCATCAAACCCACCTACTACCACGTCGGATTTGTTTTTGCGGAATCGTCTTAAAATTATCGAAGATGTCTGGGAGTCCGTTCTCCGCCAAGAATGCGGTCAACAACTGGTAGACCTACTCCATCAGTTAGCATCCATGACTTCACCCGAAGGACAAGCCGCAGAGTTTCAAGGCTCAGACGTCCTGAAATTAATTGAACAGCTTGATATTAACCAAGCCATTCGCGCAGCGCGAGGGTTTGCATTATATTTTCAACTGATCAACATTGTTGAGCAACATTATGAACAACGGGAACAACAACTAGCTTATTCCCAGGGAAAAGGTAAAGGAAAACTAGCGATTTCCCCGGTTAAATCAATGTCTACTTTTGAATCTCGGAATCAACGGTTTTCCGATGAAGAAGAAAGTCCAATTCCCGGAGCTAATGTCACCAACTACACCGAACAAGATCGGGAGTTAGCAACATTCCATTCTCTGTTTCCCATGCTGCGACAGTTGAATGTTCCCGCTCAAAAAATCCAACGGTTATTAGATCAACTTGATGTTCGTATGGTGTTTACGGCGCACCCGACGGAAATTGTTCGCCATACCATCCGCACCAAACAGCGTCGGATTGCCACTATTTTAGAACAATTAGATCAAGTTGATGAAAGCTTTGACGGATTAAGAAATGAAGAATTAGGAGAATCTTCCATTTTCTCGGAATGGACAGAAGAACTCCATGAAAAATTAACCGAAGAAATTCGGTTATGGTGGCGAACAGATGAACTTCATCAATTTAAACCAACGGTTCTCGATGAAGTAGACTATTCCCTACACTATTTCCAGGAAGTTATATTTGATATCATTCCTCAACTCTATAAGCGTTTAAAACACGCTCTGCACGTTTCTTTCCCCTATCTGAAATTACCTAAATATGACTTCTGTAAATTTGGGTCATGGGTGGGTGCAGACCGAGATGGAAACCCATCGGTAACACCGGAAGTCACCTGGAAAACAGCTTGTTATCAACGTCATGTTGTCCTAGAAAAATATATTGAAGCCGTTAAACGCCTCAGTCGGGTACTCAGTTTATCGTTACATTGGAGTGATGTTCTTCCTGAATTATTGGAATCTTTAGATCGAGATCAAGGTCAATTACCCGACATCTATGATCAAACGGCAATTCGCTATCGTCAAGAACCCTATCGTTTAAAACTATCTTATGTTCAAAAACGATTAGAAAATACTCGCGATCGCAATTGGCAAATGTACAACAATGCTGAGTTGTCTCGCATTCGAGAACGTTTAATTCCTGACCATGAAGCTAGTAAATTGTACCGCTCCGATGAAGATTTCTTAGGGGAATTAAAACTGATTCAACGCAACTTGGAAGAAACGGGGATGACCTGTCAAGAATTAGAAAATCTCATCTGTCAGGTGGAGGTTTTTGGATTTAGTTTAGCGCGGCTGGATATGCGTCAGGAATCTTCTGTGCATTCCGGTGCCCTCAACGAAATTATTAGTTATCTGCAACTGTTACCCCAATCTTACAACGATCTTTGCGAAGCAGAACGATGTCATTGGTTAGCCTCTGAACTCCAAACTCGCCGCCCTTTAATTCCGGCGGAATTACCCTTTTCTGAAAAAACCTGCGAAACTATCAACACCTTTAGAGTCATGCGGGAGTTACAGCAGGAGTTTGGGCCCCAAATTTGCCAAACCTATATTATTAGTATGAGCAATGAAGCCAGTGATTTACTGGAAGTGTTGCTATTAGCAAAAGAAGCGGGACTGTATGACCCGGCGACGGGGATAGGAAATGTGATGGTGGTGCCCTTGTTTGAAACGGTAGAAGACCTCAAACGCGCCCCCCGTGTAATGACAACGTTGTTTGAGTTACCGTTATATCGGGCGATGTTAGGGGGAGGTTATGAAAAATATCAACTGGTGCAGAATGATCCTGACCAATCTTTACAAGAGATTATGTTAGGCTATTCCGATAGTAATAAAGACTCAGGTTTTTTAAGTAGTAACTGGGAAATTCATAAAGCCCAAAAAGCCTTACAAAAGGTTTCTGAATCTTATAAAGTCGGTCTTCGCATCTTTCACGGACGGGGGGGCTCTGTCGGTCGAGGCGGTGGCCCAGCTTATAAAGCGGTTTTAGCCCAACCGGGTAAAAGTATTAACGGGCGGATTAAAATTACCGAACAGGGGGAAGTTCTCGCGTCCAAATATTCCCTCTCTCAGTTGGCTTTATTTAATTTGGAAAGTGTGACAACGGCGGCAATTCAAGCTAGTTTACTCCATAACGGCTTTGATGAAATTGATCCTTGGAATCAAATTATGGAAGAGTTGGCAACCCGCTCTCGCAGCCACTATCGGGGGTTAATTTATGAACAACCTGATTTAGTGGAATTTTTTCATCAAGTCACCCCCATTCAAGAAATTAGCCAACTACAAATTAGTTCCCGTCCCGCCCGTCGCAGTGGCGATAAAAAGAAAGATATTTCGGGTTTACGGGCTATTCCTTGGGTGTTTAGTTGGACACAAAGCCGCTTTTTATTACCCTCTTGGTATGGGGTGGGAACGGCTTTACAGGAATTTATTCACGAAGAACCCCAAGAAAATCTTAAACTGTTGCGGTATTTCTATGTGAAATGGCCGTTTTTTAAAGTGATGATTTCTAAAGTGGAAATGACCTTAGCCAAGGTTGACATCGAAATTGCCCATCACTATGTTCGGGAGTTAAGTCATGCTGAAGATAAAGAACGGTTTGAAGTGTTATTCCAACAAATTGCAGAGGAATACCATCTGACAACGCAATTAGTTCAACAAATTACAGGACACCAACGACTTTTAGATGATGATCCCGTCTTACAACGTTCCGTTCAGTTACGCAATGCCACCATTATACCGTTAGGTTTATTGCAAGTAGCCTTATTAAAACGGTTACGTCAACATGGAAAATCCGTCGCTTCTGGTGTCGTTCATTCCCGTTATAGCAAAGGAGAATTACTCCGAGGAGCACTATTAACCATTAACGGAATTGCGGCGGGAATGCGAAATACAGGCTGATCTTTTCAGTTATCAGTTATCAGTTATCAGTTATCAGTAGAGAGTCTATCTTTAATCCAAAAAGAAGAAGAGTAAAAAAATCCCCCGGAATTGATGCTGGGGGATTAAGGAAAAAAGAATGGATATTATAAGAAACTGGAATCCAAACTTTTTGCTTCTTCTTCGGTTTGGGGTAAATGTAAACCACATTCTTGTTTCAAACCTCGGAAACGAGTATCCCGTTCATTTTCATCCGTTGCCATTAACGGACGACTGGAATGCCAATCTCCAACGGTGGTATATCCGAGATCAAAATAGGGATGGTAAGGTAAATTGTAGGTAGTTAAATATTGATAAATATCCCTAGAATTCCAAGACAGAATCGGATGGACTTTGTAACGTCCCGATTGTTTAGCTACTCGATTTAAGGTTTTCCGATGACTGGTTTGATCTGCCCGTAATCCGGCTAACCAAGCCGTTGCTTTTAATTCCTTTAAAGCTCGTTGCATCGGTTCAACTTTACGAATTTTATCGTAATAATTTAAGGCTTCAACATCATTTTTTTCCCATAATCTGCCCTGTAAGGCTTCCATTCGGGCTGGACTGATGGGAGATTGATAAACTTTTAAATTCAGGTTGAGGCGTTGTGTTAACTCTTCAGCAAAAATATAAGTTTCTGTCGGTAAATAACCGGTATCAACCCAAATAATCGGAATATTTGGAACAACACGAGTCACCAGATGCAGCATCACAGCCGCTTGAATTCCAAAACTGGTACTCATGACCAAACCCTCCCCAAAGGCTTCGGCCGCCCACGTGACAATCGTAAGGGCATCCGCATCAGCCAATTGCTGATTTACGGCATCTAAATCGAGTTCGAGTGGTTGAATGACTTGAACTGCCTTATAGTCTGAGGATTGATCCCGATGATCACGCTGCTGTTGGGAAGGGGTGTGACCGTTGGCAACGGAAGAAGAAATAGAGCTAAGATTCCCGTTACCATTGGGATCGATCAGATTCAATTGCGGCATAGTTTTCCTAGTTTCCCTTGTTATCGATATTGACTGTAACCGAGGAAGGGCCTTGGGGGTTGGCTTAACACCGGACGAACTGGGTTAGTCGCTTTCTAACCCCTTGCAACACAACTTAAGCTAACCAGACCCTTATAGTTCCGATTTTGTGGGTTCTATGCTAGATTTTACCACAACAACTCAGCCTAAAGTTTTGCCCTCTGGGAGCGACATCTCTCCAATAATACCCCGCAGTTAAAAATTTAAAGATTTAAACAATCAGAAAATAAATAAATAAAGATATAATTATTGTTAGCTTAAATCAATTTGTTGTTGGGCTTTAGTCCCCATATTTAGAGGATTAAAGCCCAGCAATAAACTGATTTTTTCAGGATTATTAAACAACGGCACTAATCGCTTCTACCGGATAACCAACAGCTTGCCATGCTGCTAAACCTCCGATGATCTCAGCTACTTTTTTAAATCCAACTTCACGCAGTTTCGTAGCTGCTTCAGCCGTTTGTTCATCGCTTTCACCGTAAATGTAAATATCACGATTTAGTTCTAAATGTGATAAAATCTGTTCAGCAAGATTCTCAAAGGGCGTATGAATTGCACCTTGAATATGGCAATGATTGAAGCTATTTAAGTCGCGGACATCAATAATCGTTAAAGCGGGTTCACCCCAATCCAGACGGGTTTTGAGGTCATAAACGCGAGATTTTGCTGTTAAGGGAGGAGGTGTTGGAATGAATCGAGAAAACATAATTAAATATCCGTTAGATTTGCTGACAAGAGACATCGAATGTAACAGATTATTGCTTATTTAATTAAGTTTTGTTACCATCCTCTTGACAGATTTATTAAGATCACTTTTTATTCCTTCTGATTCTGGGATCACTGATCACTGATTACAGTCAACAGCCAATAGCCTAAGTTATGCTGGTGTTGCCCATGTATGCTCATAGTTGATGTATGACTAGCACCCTAACTTCTGTTCCCTTTGTGGATTTGAGTTTTATTCACGATCCCTTGAAACCTGAAATTCAAGCGGCGATCCAGGCTGTAATAGATAAGGGGGACTTTGTTTTAGGTCACGATGTGGCAGAATTTGAAATTGCTTTTGCTCAGGCTTGTGGGGTTCAGTATGGGGTGGGAGTCGCCTGTGGAACAGATGCGATCGCCCTGGGTTTACAAGCCTGTGGAATTCAACCGGGGGATGAAGTTCTAGTTCCGGCCAATACCTTTATTGCCACATTGATAGGAGTCTTACACGCAGGGGCCACTCCCATATTAGTCGATTGTGAACCCCATACGGCCTTAATTGATCTCAATCAAGCCGATAAATTTGTGACTTCAAAAACTAAGGCAATTATTCCAGTTCATCTCTATGGTCAGATGGTTTCTCCCCATCAACTCTTTGCCTTTGCCGCATCCCATAATTTAATTATTTTTGAAGATGCAGCCCAAGCCCATTTAGCAGAGCGGGAAAGTTATTGTGCGGGAAGTGTGGGGTTGGCGGCTGCTTTTAGTTTTTATCCGAGTAAAAATTTAGGGGGGTTTGGGGATGGCGGAATAGTGGTGACGCAAAATGAAACCGTTGCTCGAAATCTGCGGAGTTTACGGAATTATGGGGCTCCGCAAAAATATCTCCATACTGAACGAGGAACGAATAGCCGTCTTGATACGATACAAGCTGCGATTTTAAAAGTCAAGTTACCCCATTTAAATGGTTGGAATCGCGATCGCAATTTTGCTGCGGAAAAATATGATGCGTCTCTTTTGTTACTACGAGAAAAAGGGATTATTCCGATTGAAAATCAAGGTGCAGATGGTCATGTTTATCATCTTTATGTGATTCGCGTAACGGAAGATTGTGCCATTAATCGCGATACTCTGCAAAACAAACTGACTGAACAAGGAATACAAGTTGGCATCCATTATCCCATTCCTTGCCATCTCCAACCCGCTTATCAAAATTTAGGCTACAAGGAAGGAGATTTCCCCCAAACTGAAAAACTGAGTCAACAAATTTTATCTTTACCGATGTATCCAGGGTTAACCACAAACCAAATTAATCACGTGCTCACAGTAATCAGTGATCAGTTATCAGTAATCAGTTATCAGTGAAGAGTTAGCAGTTAATCGTTTATAGTTCATTGTCAATGATTTTTGACTGAAAACTATAAGCCATAAACTCTAGGTTAAAAACTGTTAACTGGTACAGACGCGCCAATAGCCTTACGGCAATAGCCTTACGGCATGAACCGGCTTCGCCCAGGCGCGTCTCTACACTGATGACTGATGACTGATGACTGATGACTGATCACTGTCAACTGATAACTGTTAACTGATAACTGATAACTGATTATGCACTTCAACCGTAAACTGACTATCGCTATTGAACAATCTCTGTTAGATTGGGTTATTGTTGTTTTGATGGTGTTGTTGTATGCACCGCTTTTAATTCATTGGTATGATGGCTGGCTTAATAAGAATATTGGGATTGAGCATGAATATTTTAGTCATGGTTTAATTGGTTTGCCCTTTGCCGCTTATATTGTATGGACAAAACGGCATCAGTGGAAAAAGTTACCGAATACTAGCCATCCTTTAGGAATGATGCTCATCTTGCTGGCCAGTCTTTTTTATGGGAGTGGTTTAGCGGATTTAGTTAATCTTTCCTTTCCTTTGATGTTAGCAGGACTTTGCCTGCAATTTAAAGGAATACCGGGTTTAAAATTACAGGGAATTGCATTAGTTTTTGTGTTGTTAGCAACGCCTAGTCATTTACCTTTTTTAATCGAACCTTTAGCTTTACCTTTGCAGAAGTTTATTGCTCATGTTGCTGGTTTTATTCTCACGCAGTTTAATTTAGATGTGAGGGTGGAACAGATTTATCTGTTTGTTAATGGTCAAGTTGTGGAGGTTGCTCCCCATTGTGCGGGGTTAAAGATGTTGTTTACTAGCCTTTATGTGGGGTTAATGTTACTGTATTGGACGGGACTTTTAGCATCCAGAAATCTCAGTATTTTTTTCTTATTGAGTGCAGCTTTAATTAGCGTTATTGCTAATATTATTCGGAATACTTTGTTAACCCTATTTCATGGAACGTCCCAAGATGGGTTATTCTCCTGGCTCCATGAGGGGTGGGGTGGAGATTTATATTCAGCCTGTATGCTGGGTTTATTAGTAGTATTAATTAATCGGTTATCGGTGTTCAGTGATCAGTGATCAGTTACCAGTTATCAGTGCAAGAATTGGCTAATTCCTTAACTGTTAGCTATTAATTCTTAACTCTTAGTTCTTAACTGATGACTGATAACTGATAACTGATAACTGATAACTGATAACTGATAACTGATAACTGATAACTGATAACTGATTATGCGACTATCGAAAGTTCTGATTGTGATTGTAATGACAGCATTGTTAATTGGCGCGGCACTTCCGGGTTATGTTAACCAGAAATGGTCATGGATTGATATGCCTCAACTCAAAACTTTGCCCCAACTGCAAACCATTAGAAAAGAAGGTTTGGCTCTTTCAGGATGGCAAACGGTTAAAATTGAGTCGATCCAAATTGGAAATCAACGGTGGTTAAAACAGGAGGTAAAACGGGATGAGCAAACAGCAATTGTGTTGTTATTAACCCAAAATTATTATAAGGATCAACCTCAAGTGGAATGGATGGATTTAACTGGATTTCTAGGGTGGAAAACGGATGGGGAACAACGCGATCGCTTTTCGGTAAAATCCAATTCTGAGGACTTAGATCCCGTTGAAGTTGAGGTCAAATTTTTTAAAGCTTGGACTGCGACTCAAACCTATGCGGTAGCTCAGTGGTACGCTTGGCCTAACGGTGGACATCCAGCGCCGGGTCGTTGGTTTTGGGTAGATCGTTGGGCGCAACTGAGTCAAAATCGAGCCCCCTGGGTAGCCGTTTGTCTTTTGATACCGATTAAACCCCTCGGTAACATCCAAGACGTTTGGCCAGTGGCGACAAGTTTGGGTGAAAGTGTACAAGCTTCTTTTCAGTCATCAGTTATCAGTCATCAGTCATCAGTTAATACCGCACTCCGCACTCCGCACTCCGCACTCCGCACCCCGCACTCTTGACGCACTCTTGACGCACTCCGCATATGAATCACCATAAAACGTCGGCTTCGGTGTTTCTCTCTAGTCTGTACTCCACGAGTTGGGTCATCTCTTTTATGACGTTATTGTGGGGATTTCCAACCCAACAACAAGTTTTAGCCCAAACCGTTACCCTTCCAGAAAAATGCGTACTTCCCCAGGAAATACCCAGCCAACCTTATCCAGGGGGACAACTACGACCGCCAGTTTTTCCCCAGCCTACCTGGCCCCAACTGATCCAACTGTTTGAACAAGCCGGAAATCCAATTTTAGATCGCTCTGGGGCTATTCCACCGCCCATTGATAATAGCTTTTTCAAGCGTTTGAGCGAAAACCGAGGTGTGAATTATCGTCTAGGGCCAGGAGATCAATTGTATATTGATGTGTTTATTAATGGTCAACGGTCTAACGATTTAAGTGTTTCCACCACAACCGTTACCCCGGATGGTGCGATTCTATTGCCTTTAATTGGGGCGATTCGAGTTCAGGATGCTACCCTAGAACAAGTGCAGTCAACTATCGTCAATCGTTTAAATTCCTATGTAAAAAATCCCCAAGTCAATCTTTCCTTATTAACTCAGCGTCCTGTGCGGGTCACTATTACCGGGGAAGTCGCTAGACCGGGGTTTTATCCCTTAACCAGTCCAGAACTCCCGGTTGCTTTAACGACCGCCCAGGGAACAACAACGGCGGCGGATTTGCGGATGGTTAAGATTCGTCGTGCTTTAGCTAACGGTCAGGTTGTGGAAACTGAAGTGGACTTGCTGACCCCGTTGTTATTGGGGGTAAGACCAGCAGACGTGTTACTGGAAGATGGCGATGTGATTATCGTCCCCTCTCAGGAAGTTCGAGCTTATCAAGGGCCAACCCGAAATATATTAGAAACCTATAGTTTAGCCGCAGCCCCAACAGCCGTCAACGTCACTATTGTTGGCGACGTGACTCGACCGGGTTTTTATCAGCTTCCCCCCGGAGGTGGACAACTGGCGACGGCGCTTCAAGCTTCCGGGGGAGCGAGAATTACATCGGATTTACGGTCCGTGTTGATTTGTCGAATAACTGTTGATGGTCGTTTAGTCGAAGATATTGTGGATTTGTATACTCCCATCAAGGAAGCAACCGCCTTACCCAATGTATCCTTACAAAATGGTGATGCGATTATTATCCCCAAACTTAAACCCGATGAGAAGGAAGGTTATGATCAACGTTTGATAGCGACTTCAACTTTAGCCAGCCCTCAAATTCAGGTGAGGATTTTGAGTTATCCGATTAATGCGGTGGGCGCAGTGGTGTTACCTAATGGTAGCAGTTTTATTGATGCCTTGAATTCCGTTCCCTTGAATTTAGCAGATTTGCAGGAGGTTGCTTTAATTCGTTATGATCCCCAAACCGGAAAACCTACAAGACAGCTTTTAAATGGTAAAAATGTATTAGCGGGTGATGCAACGGATAATGTTTTGTTACAAGATAATGATGTGATTGTTGTCAATCGTAACTTAGTGGCTCGGGTGAGTTATGTTTTAAATAATTTCACACAACCTTTCCGCGATATTCTGGGATTTCTTCTATTTTTCCAACAGTTACAATCGGGGGTAGAAAACTTGTTTAGTCCGTCTGGTTCTAGTAGTGGTAGTAGCACAAAAAAATAATCAAGTAGAGACGTGCCTGGGCGAAGCCATGCCGTAAGGCTATTGTAACCCCCTCTACACTGATAATGCGGATACTTGATAACTGATTATGACTTTACCCATTATTAAACGATATTTAATCGCCTTTGAACGTTATAAATTAGCAGGCTTTGCCACCTTTGTTGTGGCGCTAGGAATATCAGGAGCCGCTGCAATGTTAATGGAAACTCCTCCCACTCCTCCTTATAAAGCTACGGGTTTAATGATGGGTCAAAGTAGTCCCGTGATTTTTTCTAAGACGGGTGAAATTATTCAACAACAAGGACAACAATTAACTTCGGAAATGTTGCTTCCCAGGACTGTAGTAGAACCCCTTCTTAAGGAGTTTAATATTTCCCCCAATGACTTGAAAAAAAATTTAGCTATTAAACTAGAGCCAGCCGCTCCAGGAGGGAAAGATGGCGCCGGAAGTCCGATGAAAATTACAGTTTCTTTTCAAGATTATCAGCGAGAACGAGCCGTAAAGTTTGTTAATACCCTGATGGAAAAGATTCACGAACAAAGCCGGATTATTAATACTCAACAATTAAATAGTATTATTACAGCAATTCAAGACCGGTTAAAACCGTCTGAGGCGGAACTCAGAAAAGCAGAAAAAGAGTTAGAAAATTATGATAAGCGTGAAGGCGCTACAATTTTAACCTTAGAAAGTGGCTCTTTACCTGGAGCTATTTTAACCAATGAACAGCAGCAAAAGGATATTAAATTACAATTAGAAGCCTTGAATGCTCAACTTGCTAGTGTAGAATCTCAACTCGGTTTAAACGTTGATCAAGCCTTTGTTTCCCAAGCCTTAGCCGCCGATCCAATTATTGCTCAACTACGGGTTCAATTGTATGAAATTGAATCTCAATTAGCGGTTTTACGCAAAGATTATCGAGATCAACATCCAGTGGTAGCGGACTTGATAAAACGTCAGGAAGCCGCCGAACAACAGTTACAAGAACGGGCGGCTGAAGTGTTAGGAGGAGATGGAATAGCAGCACCTTTGCGACAAGTTGATCAAATTCGTGTTGACTCCTCCCTCGACCCCACCCGTCAACAATTAGCTCAAAATTTGATAGCCCTTAAAACACAAAAAGACACCCTAGAACAACAATTAAAAGCTACTATTAAAACCGGGGAAGATTTAAAGCAAAATTATGCTACAATTCCCAATAAACAAATGGAAAAACAACGGCTAGAACAGCAGGTGGCTTATAAAAAAGCGTTGTATGATCAAATGCAAGCTAAATTAGTAGATGCTCAAGCGGCTGAAGCCGAAACAACCAGTAGTTTAGCGATCGCCAAAGAAGCAGAAGCTCCCGACGTGGAAACCCCCAAAGGGACGAGTATGGCTTTAATTTTAGCAATGGGCGGACTTGGCGGTGTGTTGGGGGGTGCAGTGATTATTTTTGTCCTAGGAATGCTCAGTGGAAAATTCTACACTTGGGAAGAGATTCAGGGAGCATTTAAGGAGCGTGAGGTTCCCCTTTTAGGTGTGGTTCCAACGGTGTTTTTATATTCAGAAGAAGATCGTTTACCGTTACTATTGAAACCTCATTCTGCTTATCTGGAATTTTATGAAAAAATTCGCAGTAACCTACAACAAGTAGGGAATAAATCTCCCAAGGTTATTTTAATTACCAGCGTCGGAAGTTGCGAAGGAAAAACATTAACTGCTTATAATTTAGCGATCGCATCCGCTCGGAGTGGTAAACGCACCTTATTAATTGAAGCCGACTTCCGCTCCGTTTCTAAAAGTTCAAACTCCCTAGGATTAGCCCTTGATCCTCAAAGTTCCGTTGAACCCTTACAATATTATGGAGACTTATATAGTTGTATTCATCTTGTTCCCAATGTCAGTAACTTGTCAGTGATTCCCAGTCCAGGGCCAGTACGTCAACCTTCAACGATTCTCGAATCCAGTGAATTTCGACGGGTTTTGGAAGAAGTGCGCCATCGATTTGATTATGTAGTCATTGATAGTCCTTGTTTTAATAGTAGTAATGACGTTTTAACTTTGGAGCCTTATACCGATGGTATGGTGATAGTCGCTCGTCCTATTTATACAAGTTCGGGGTTGTTGGGGGAAGTGACGGATAAGTTAATGGATACCGAGGATGGGGAAACCAAAAAATATCGTCCGCGACTATTGGGGGCTATTGTCAATGGGGCTGATATTTATATTGACGACTCCGACGAACCCGAACAAACAACCAAAGACGAACCTCCTGTCCGGGCGCTGACCGCGACACGGATATAGGGTGTGCTCTTTGAAGGGTGGAGGGAGACACCCAAGGTTGAATGTCCGGCACGTCTGTACCAGACGTGCCATGGTGCCTCCCTCCACCTTAGCGACGTTGTGTTGGTAGCTGGGGTGGGGTTTGAAGGTTGAGATCAGTATAGGACGGTTGGGTGAGAATTGAAGTGTTATAGGGATTGATCATATCGGGAGTCCGAATAATCGGATCATTGCTGACTTGGCGCAACATAGCTTCCCGATATAGTTGATTCACGAGTCTGGCATCATTGGTCATGACGGTTTCAGGGAAATCATTGATGCCATTAGGCCAAGGGAAACTAATCCCCAAATAAGTAGACATCTGACCCAGCAAGGATTTGTTCTTAAACACATCTCCAGAAGTTCTGGAGGCGGCGCGCATAAAATCTTCCGCAAAGGGTTGATAGGTGGTGGGATAATCATTAAACATGGGTTCTGCTTTCACCGTCGAGGCAAACACCGTTGATGCGATCGCCCCAAAAACAGCATAGCTTAGGGATTTCAATGGTTTAGTCATAATAAAAAAATGGGAAGTTTGGAAACCGCGTCTGTTCAGAGCGCGGAGGAAAAACGACTCAGGAGAATTTATTCTCCGTGAATACTAGATTGGGAACCGACAAAAATTGTTGTATTTGCCGATTCCTGTTTTTTTTGGGATTTCTCCCACTCCTATTTCTAGGGTGAAGTTAGCTGAGTGCTTCGCACACGCTACGCGAACGCCAATGTTATCGGTCGGTAACTATCTCAAAAGCACTGTTTTACCCCTCGTAAAACTGTTTAACTTTTAAGTTCCAGAGCAACAGACTAGCTACGCATCTATTGGTGGGTTCTTGAACACTTGCCGATAACGTAGCCGCTAGGCTCAGGCTGGTCAGCTATCCAAAGTTAGAGGCATGAAGCCCCGTCTCTTTAGAGCGGGGTGCTGACAATCTTAGTGGGTTGATAACTCGCTTAAATCTTAACTTGTTTTCACCGTGAGACACCCAACGGCGGAAGTGATCCCCCCCAGATGTGAACTTTTTTGAAGCTTATGCTGATTTCTGTAACGAGATTGCCTATCCCTGCGTAAAATATGAGCTTAATAACTGCGACAAGTTCTTCAATTATTAGAGGAGAAAGAAACCCCATGGCAGAATTGATTAAACCCTATAACGGTGATCCGTTTGTCGGCAATTTGTCCACTCCGATTAGCGATTCGGATTTTACCCGTGCATTTATTGGGAATTTACCTGCTTATCGTAAAGGCTTATCTCCTTTACTGCGAGGCTTGGAAGTCGGCATGGCTCATGGTTACTTTTTGGCGGGGCCTTGGATCAAGTTTGGGCCATTACGCGATCATGCGACCGCCGCTAACTTAGGGGGATTAATCAGTGCGATCACCTTAATTCTAATTGCCACGATTTGTTTATCTGCCTACGGATTGGTTACTTTCCAAAAAGGCGGTTCAGAAACTGATTCTCTGCAAACCTCTGAAGGTTGGAGTCAGTTTGCTGGCGGTTTCTTCGTCGGTGCAATGGGTGGAGCTTTTGTTGCCTTCTTCCTGCTGGAAAACTTTGGCATAGTTGATGCGATTTTCCGCGGCCTTGTCAATAGCTAATTTCACTTTTTGCCAAACTTGACAACTTTCTAACATTCAATAGGAGAATTTGATATGACCGGAGCATACGCAGCTTCTTTTTTACCTTGGATTTTAATTCCTGTGGTTTGCTGGTTAATGCCAGTTGTGGTAATGGGTTTATTATTCATCCACATTGAAAGCGACGCCTAGATTTTACCGTTGAGTCGCTCCAATTCTCCACCCTAGGGTGGGGATTTTTTTTTGTTAATTTAAAAAGAAACCGGATTTTTCACCTTCCGTTTATGTCCCCAACCGACGCCCCTAAACCTCAACCTGCTCCAGCAAAGCCCCCTGAAGATAAAAAACCGCCTCCTCCACAATCTCCAGACTGGGGAACATTAGGAGCTTTAATTCTGGCCTTATTTATCTTAATTATCGTGGTGGGAAATGCAACTGGATTTGGAGATAGTCAAAATCGACCCTTGACGGATTCTAGTTTTGAGCAAACGGATTAACAATTTCTGTCAGGGGTGAGTGTATCAGCTTGGCACACTCACCCTAACTGCGGAATCCTTAACCAATTGTTAATGCTAAATCTGTAGGAGAGGTAATCACAATTCCCGTTTGTACAACACTCGGTTGAACATTTTTGACAACGCCTAAAATGCCAGAATTAGCCACACGAATCACCGTGTCATTTCCTGAAGCACTAAAACTTAAATTAGCCAAAGGAATGGTATCAAGGATGTGAATTTTATCCCCTTCTGCAACATTGAAGTCTGTAATGATATCGGCTAAATTAACATCAAAAACTTTTGTCGCTTCATCCCCTCGCAACATAAAAATATCAGCCCCCCCTTCTCCGGTTAAAGTATCTGTTCCTAAATCTCCGATTAGAAAATCATTGCCCTCATTTCCATTTAAACTATCATTATCCTGTCCCCCTCGCAGAAAATCTGAACCAGCCCCTCCAAAAATTGTATCATTTCCTCGATTTCCATTCAAAATATCATCCCCTTTCCCTCCGGTCAAACTATCATTATCTCTTCCCCCAAAAATATAATCATTTCCATCATTTCCATTAAGAGAATCGTTCCCTTGATTTCCATTAATAACATCTTGTCCGATGGAACCTGTCACCAGATCATTCCCCCCTCCAGTTAATAATCCTCGTGGATTATTTTGGGTAATTTCTGGGGTCATTGTGATCACATTATCAATATCCAGATTACGAGGATAGGCATAACTTAAAGGCAGACTCGCACGATTGATGGTATTAATAAATGCGTTGAGAATATTGACATCGTTAATCACTCCAGAAACACGACTCGGTATAATTCCATCAACCACTTCTGCGTCTATAAGTCTATTCCCTTGTCGAATTTGTGTGACGATATCAAACCCTTGAACAACGTTTCCAAATACGGCATACCTCCCATCTAAATTGGTGGAATTATCCACTAAATTAATATAGAATTGTGAAGAAGCTGTATCGGTTCCTTGAGACCGCGCCATAGCAATTGAACCCTGTACATTACTTAATACAGGAGGAACGGTAATTCCTGCTTCTTGAAAAGTTTGGCTATAAAGAGGTTCTGTAGCCCCTTGGGGTTTAATTTCTAAGGGAATATTTCGGACTTGACCTGTGGTTGGGTCAATAAAACCGCCACTTCCTAAAGTATTGGGATCAACATTCGGATCTTTACTTTGGGGGTCGCCACCTTGAACAACAAACGGCTGGGGTTCTAAAACAACACGATGAAAGATGGTGTTATCGTAAACATCTCGTTCAACTAAATCGACAAAATTTCCAGCCGTTAGGGGGGCATTTGCACCATCAACTTGAATGGTAATGGGTAAACCTTCAACCACCATAATCACGGTAGCAGAACTGGTTAATTGGGGTTGATCAGCCATAATAAAATAATGAGTTAAAGTGTCTAAACTGCTCTGAAAAATAAGGCAAAATTAACCTGATTTTCTCTTGATATTTTACAAGAAAAATTGCTCTTTCAGTTAAAGATTGCCAAGATTGAGACTTTTAAATGCAAAATTAAGTTCCAGGGATTCGTCAGATTGTGTAAACTTATGTAAAGAGTTATGATCATCCCGAACTATGATATCCCGTCGTTTATTTTTCATTTTCCTTTTATCTATAGGTTTAGCGGTTTTTAGTTTGAACTGCACTTCGCCGGCTTGGGCGTTAGGAGGGAAACTTCCCAACTTAAATCAACCGGCTCCTCATTTTACCTTACCCACCAATAGTGGAGACGGAAAAATTTCTTTATCAGATTATCATGGACAATGGGTAGTTCTCTATTTTTACCCGAAAGATTTTACCTCTGGCTGTACTTTAGAAGCCCGTCGTTTTCAACAGGACTTACCTAAATATTTCGCTAAAAATACACAAATTTTAGGGGTAAGTGCTGATGATATTCAATCCCATGCTGAGTTTTGTGACTCTGAGGGGTTAAAATTTCCTTTGCTGGCAGATGTTGATGGAACTGTCAGTAAAGCCTATGGTTCTTGGCTGAATTTTATCTCAATGCGTCATACTTTTATTATCGATCCTGATGGAATTTTAAGAGAAACATTTCTAGGCGTTAATCCAGCCATCCATAGTCAAGAAGTCTTAGCCCGTTTGAATGAATTACAACAAAAAATTTAGTTAAAATTAAAAAGGGAGGGAAAAAATATCCCGCCCTTTTTGTTTAAAAATTCTTCATTTTTTAAACCGGGTTTAAGCCTAACATTGCGCGTAAGGTAAAAAAGGTAAAGGCAAAAACACTAAACAGTAAACCCACGAGGGCAATTGCTGTTACCGGACGATTTAAAAGGGGTTTTAGGCGTTCAAACAGGAAAAAGAAAATTCCCAGGGTGAAGGTAATAAAATAACGGGGATAGCGAGAAATGTTTTGAAAAAAGTCTTGCATTGTCGGGGTTGGAATTAACTTCAGATTAAAGGTTTTCCTAGTTTAACAGATTAAGTCCTGTACTGGGTTTGGGGATTAGGGAGGGTTGACAGCCCTTGAGGGACGTGATATTAATGGCGATCAAGGGATGGGTTTGGCTGCTGTAGCAAAGGGTTTAGCCGTCACCCCAGCAACTGCGAGTGATGCGGTGCGGGTATTGGATGAAAAAGGTTTGGTACAAAAAGTGCGATCGCCCCAGGATGGACGAGCCATCACGATTGCTGGATGCGGTAGGAAAACTATCTAAACTAAAGCAAACCGTTTTCTTGTTTTTAGATAAAGAGGTTAAAACAAGATCATTGAATTAGGGATTACACTTATTTTTAGTGATCGTGTAAATTCTTTAATTTTTCTTTAATTTATGGATATTTTAATTGTTGAGGATGAACCTGAAATTGCTCGATTAATTCAGCACACTTTAGAAGCTGAAGGATTTTCTTGTCAAATTGCGAATAATGGATTAGCTGCTTTACAAAAATTTCAAGAATTGCAACCGGATTTAATCATCTTAGATTTAATGATTCCGGGGTTAGATGGGTTAGAAGTTTGTGCTAGAATTCGCCAAAAACCCGGACAAAAAGATCCGTATATTTTAATGTTAACGGCTAAAGGAGAAGAACTGGATCGAATTATTGGTTTATCAACCGGGGCGGATGATTATTTTGTAAAACCCTTTAGTCCGAGGGAATTAGTAGCTAGAGTCAGAGCTTTATTAAGACGAAGTTTGCGCCAAGGGGGTCAACAAAATCAAATGTATCAAACCCCCCATTTTTTAGTGGATTTAGATCAAAGAAGCGCCAGCCGTCAATTAGAATCAGGGGATACGGAAAATTTAGATTTAACTACTTTAGAGTTTAATTTATTATCTACATTTCTAAGTTATCCGGGTCGGGTTTGGAGTCGTACCCAACTGATTGATAAACTTTGGGGGGATGATTTTTTTGGCGATGAACGGGTTGTCGATACCCATGTCGCCAGACTGCGTAAAAAAATTGAACCTGACCCCTCCCACCCCAGTTTTATTAAAACTGTCACGGGGGTAGGATATAAATTTGAAGATGCCAATTAAGCGCAAATTCAGCTAAAATAACTCAACCTTCTCTCGGAAGATGGAGTGATTTTAGGCAAAGTTAAGTTATAATGTTATTAGGATTAAACGTTTTAACAATGAGTCAAGCAAAACCCCTCACCGACCTAGAATTAATTGATTGTGCAAAAGCTAATGCTAAACAAGGCGTTGCTAATGCGGCTAAACTCTCTGGTTATGGCGATGATGTGGATCAGTTTATGGATGCACTTCAAAGCGCCTGTCAACGAATTGGAGTTAATATTGATTCTTTATCCGATTTAATTACAGAACAGCAACAAATGAGACAAATACCAGGATTAGAAATTGCTCCTGACTCAGAATCGAGTTTTTGACATCCGCCCCAGGGTGAACGCACGGGGATTCCATCTATTTTAGCAGATCAAATATTGACAACTGCTTAAATATTGGACGGGTTGACGCTTCACTGAGATGCGCTTTCTTGACAGAAAGTCTGACCTTCTCTCCACATCCGTTTAAAGTCTCCGAAAGCCCTCCGGCGACCTTGATATTCATTGCGGCGTTAATATCTCGATGCGCCAGCAGGCGCGGCTAGCGCCATCATGAGAAGTACCACAATTTAAACAAATCCATTCTCTAATATTTAACTTTTTTTTGCCACCGCGAAAACCGCAGCAAGAACAAGTTTGAGAGGTTGGAATCCATCTATCAATGACACGAAAATCACGTCCGTACATAACAGACTTAGCTTCTAGCATTGTTCTAAAATACTGCCAACCTAAATCTGAAATAGCACGGGCTAATTTCCGGTTTTTCATCATCCCTGAAACGTTTAAGTCTTCCAAGACTATCGTTTGATTTTCACGAATAATCCGGGTTGACAATTGATGAAGGAAATCATTTCTGGTATCAGAAATCTTAGCATGAAGTTTAGCTAGTTTCTTTCTAGCAACTTCTCTTCGTTTACTGCCTTTCTGTTTTCTTGACAAATTCCGTTGTAATCTTCTTAAACGCTTTAATTGTTTCTTTAAAGGTTTAGGAGATTTAACTTTTTCACCGTTGCTCAATGTGGCAAAATCGGTGATCCCTAAATCAATTCCTACAGAATTTTGGTTTTCAGGTAAGGGTTGAGGATTAAACTCAACGACAAAACTCACAAAATACCTATCAGCACTATCCTTAATCAAGGTAGTGCTGGAAGGGACTGCGGGTAATTCTCTACTCCAGACTACTTTAATATCACCGATTTTAGCGATGTAAATGTAATCTGAATTAGGGTAGAGTTTAAAACCGTTATCCATAAATCTAGCGGATTGCTTAGATTTACGTTTTTTAAATTTAGGAGGTTTAACTTTCTTGCCTTTCCTTTGTCCTTTACAGGATTTGAAAAAGTTGGAGTAAGCTTGTTCTAAATCTCTTAAAGACTGTTGCAAGGGAATAGAAGAAACTTCTGTTAACCATTGCTTTTCAGTTGTCTTTTTGAGGTCTGTTAGCCTTTTAGAAAGTTCCTTGCTATTAGGTTTTTTGTTACCTGCACGGTATTGTTCTTGACAGTAAGCCAAGGCATCGTTAAAAACCACCCGACAACAGCCAAATAGTTGAGATATTAGCCTCTTTTGTTGGTCTGTTGGGTAGATTCTGTATCGATATCTTAGCTTCATGCTATAAAATTATATTGGTCTGCATTAACTATAGCCAGGAGTCCAGTAGATGTCAACCCTATAGATATGAGAAAACAAATTCATATTATTTATTAAGATTTCGTATAAAATCTTAATAAAGTTCTTCATGGGAACAGAGTCAAGACTTACGCACAAGACCTAAGAAACCAGGTTTCTAACCTGATGCTTTAAGCTGTTGAATAATATCCTGAAAATTTCTTCCATAAACCGCTTGGTTATATTCCAATAATTGTGTTTCTGACCATTCCAATCGTTCTAAGGTTGCTTGTTGAATTTTAGCCATAAAAGGACGGCGAAATTCTTCGTAGGTTTGAAAACATTGTGTGATTTTATCAGAATAATTCCAATGATTATTGTTAGCTAATTCCTCAAGTAAAGTAACCATTACTAAAGCATCTTCAAATCCCTGATTAACGCCTTGAGCCGCAAAAGGCGGCATTCCATGAATAGCATCCCCGACTAATACCACTCGTCCTTGACTCCAAAAGGGTTGCATTTCTACATGAGAATCAGGAGCATAAAGATGAGCAGATGAGGGAAATTTGAGTTGATTAGAAATTATAACTCGATGAATATAATAGGGACGTTTGTATAGGGTTTCCAAGGAAGATAAACCCACTAACTGTTGAAGACTATCGGGGAAATGGGCTTTTTTTAAATCGGTTATGGCTAAATTAATTAATGAATTTCCTGAACTTTTTTCCAGAGTCTCTAAAGGTAAAGCAGCATGGAGAAGATAGCCGATTTCACCCGTTGGTCTATTGAGCAAAATCATTCTAGGTTTGTCTAAACCCTGACAATTTGGAGTAATTTTATCCTGAATTAGGGTAACAATTCGACAATCAGAAAAGAAGGTTTCTTCTAGTTCTGTTCTTAACGATTGGGGAATGTCAGTGATGTGTGTACATCCAATCGCCGAAAACCCAGAATATTCAGGTTTGGCGACAGGTTGGTAGGGTGTATTTTTATATAAAACTTGACGAATCCTAGAGTTAATTCCATCCGCAGCTATCACAATTTTAGCTCGAAATGATTGAAGTTGAAAAGAGGGGTTTAACGGTTCTAAATCTTGAGAAATAAGAGGATTTTGAGGCTGTTCTTGTTCCCAATGAGCATAGGGATTTGCTTCGATTTCTCGATCACAAATACAGTCTATTCTAACACAGCCTAATTCGGGTTCATCTACTACATTAACACAACGATGATTGACTTTAACTAGATTGTCAGGAAGCAAGTTTCTTAAACAGGTTTGTAACTCATACCAAGCCATAGAAACTCGACCTTCTCCATAGAGATTGAACCAATGTTCAAAACTTAAGGGAATTGCTGAAATCCGTTCTCCGTTGGTATTTTTTTGTACCCATTCTGGCGAAATTTTAGGCTGATTATTGGGACTAAAATTTGCAGGAGAAAACCTGATTCCGCCTGTTGTTATGGCTTCATAAGCTTGAGTTTGAATACAATTTAAGGCTTTTAAACCATTAGGAAGAAGATCTAAAACTTGACCCACCGGACGAAAATTATGAGTTTGATCAATGACTAAAATATTGTGAATTCCTCGTTGACGCAAACCGAGTGCTGTTGCTAATCCAACTGGCCCAGCACCGACAATCAAAACATCATAAATTTCAGTAGAATTTACCATTTTTCTCTCTTGTTAATGTTTTTTAATAAGAACAATTTTACACCTTAGAAGCGCGTAATTGTCCACAAGCTGCATCTGCTTCTAAGCCTCTGGAATAACGCACGCTCACCGCTATATTACGCTGTTTTAGGATATCCATAAACTGATTAATTCGTTGGGTATCCGGTCGTTTATAGTCAACTTCTTGAATGGGGTTATAGGGAATTAAATTAACATGACTTTGAAACCCTCTTAATTGACTCGCTAATTCAATAGCGTGTTCGGGTAAATCATTTAATCCCGCTAAGAGAATATATTCAAAACTGATTCTTCTTCCGGTTAATTTTACATAGTCTCGACATTCAGCAAATAATTGAGATAGGGGATAGGTTTTGGCGCTGGGGATTAATTCTTCTCGAATATTTTGATAGGAAGCGTGTAAACTAACGGCTAATGTGACTTGTAAATCATACTCGGCTAATTCTCGAATTTTTCCTCGTAAACCCACCGTAGAAACCGTCATCATTCGTTGTCCAATTCCCACATCTTGATTGAGGGATTTAATCGCCGCAACGACATTATTAATATTTAATAAGGGTTCTCCCATTCCCATAAATACAATATGACTGACTCGCCGTTGAAAATCTTCCTGGACGGTTAACACTTGATCAATAATTTCATAGGCTTCTAAATTGCGGGTAAAACCGCCTTTTCCCGTCGCACAAAAATCGCACGCCATCGGACAACCAACTTGGGAAGATACACAAACTGTTAAGCGTTTTTCGGTGGGAATTCCAACGGTTTCAATAATTTGATCATCGGCTAATTTTAATAAATATTTAATGGTTTTATCGGGAGCGATCGCTTTATAATGAATATTAGATCGACCAATCTCAACATTACCAACGGTCTCGCGCCATTGTTTCGGAAATACGGTAATTTCTCCTAAAGATTTCGCCCCTTTCTGATAAATCCAATCATATAATTGCTTACCTCGATAAGCAGGTTGTCCCTGTTGTTGTACCCAGTCGGTGAGTTGTTCTAAAGATGACCCTAATAGGGGAGTTGATGTCGAGTTTACAGTGATCATAACCGTTAATAATAAAAGGTAGGGGTGAAAATTAATCAAACCCAAAAGAAAGGGTTAGCCAAGAAGTTAACCTCTATTCTATATTATATCTAATTTGTTAATCGTTTTTCTGTTAATTTAGACTTTACAGTTCCCACAAGAGATAGTAATATAGATACAGATTTTATAATGATGACATTTTTTGAGAATGAGCGATCAACACACTCTTAAAGAAAACTCCGATCCCCTAGCTCAATTAGATTATATTCCGTTATTGGACTTAATTCTCCAAGAACTCAAGAATAATTTCCCTATTTTTCAACTTTCTCCCGATCAAAATCGTCTTCTAATTGATGCGTATCGTCTAGCTTATAAATTAGCGACTCAAAACCAAAACCTCAATCCTTTAACTCAAACCACAGGAATTCGGGCGGCTACAGTTAATTTTAAATCAGATAGTCATTTTTATGCTAAAATTAAAGAAATTCACAGTTTATTAAAACAACGGTTAAACCAAGCCTGTAAACATCAAGAACCTCAAGAAATTCTCCGAAATATTTGTCAAAATATTACTGAATTTGATAGCGATAAAGCCTCCCTCCCTTTTCAATATCCTTTGAAAAAAAACTACTCTTTTAATTCCCAACGATTAATCATAGAAAATAGTTTTACACCGAATCGTAGTCCCGGCGGTGATTCCATTATTAAAGCCCATCATTTGAATGTTCGGTTTACAGGCTTAGGCAATTTTGAGCAACATTTATCAGAAAATATTAAACGTTATATTGAAACGATTACTGAGGATAACTCTAGGGAAAGACAGGAACTCAATGCGTTACTGAATGAATTATCATCTCGACCCAACTCCAGTTTATTTAAACTCAAAAGTATTATTGATATCGAAGCATTACCCCGTCTGCTGCGAGATCTAAAAATCGATTATTTAGAATACTTAAAGCAAGGATGGAAAAGCACTCATTCAGGTTCAGAGTCTCCTGAATTAAATTTTTTACAAGCTTTGATTAACCGTTTAAAAATTGTCATTCAATATATTAATAATCCCGATTTAGATAATGCTCATTACGAAGTCACTTATTTAGGAGAAACTGTTAATTTAAGAACGGCTTTTTCCCAAGCGGATGCTTTTGATATTTTACCGATTATTCCTGATTATGAAGGAGTTATTGGAGAAAGTTATAATCGCAACAATGATAATTTTAAAGAATTTAATTTAGGGGTGCGTTTAAAACTGAATGGTGCGGTTAATGCCTATCAGGAAAAATCCTCCTTAGATTATCATATCACAGAAATTGATCCCACCAGTCCTCGACATCGAGAAACCTTACAAAATACAGGAAAAGCAAAAAGTTTTAAAAGTAGAGTCTTAAGAACTGCTTGTCTTTATTATCTGATTTTTGCTGTTGATGAAACCGGAGAAATACCCGATGAGGATTATAACCCGATTTCTGCATTTGAACAGAACGTTTTAAGGATTTTTCAATCTCATACTTCAACCCAGGAAGATATCAACGATCTTTTGTTAACCATTAAAACTAAAATCGCTAATTCGTCTTGGAACGTCAGCCAAAAATTGAATCGATTAAAAATATTTTTACAGAGTTTCCTGAAACAAAAAAGCGTTCTTACCTATTCCCCTAAAACTGTTAAGTTGCGTCTACATCGAGACTTATTACAATCTAAAGCCACGGATATTATTAATGATCAAAACTTTTTTGTAATTAATTTAGAAAATACTGATCCTATTCGTTCAAAAGCATCTGCTAGAGAAGCATTAGCCTATTTAGAAGTTCAAGAGAATCAACTTAGTGAAAACTCCTTAGCTTCCCTAGAAGTAACGTTCAATTTTAATGATATTCGTTATTTTACCTTGGCGGAAAAACAACAATTCGCCCTTAGATATAATATAGATGAAATTCAAGCGTTACCTGTGGTATTTTATCCTATTCGACCTTTTAAAGCTCAAGAAAATCCCCAAGCTGGAGAAAAGTTTAAAGCTCATCATATCTATGAAAACCATTTCAAAAATCAAAAAATTATTGCTGTTTATTATAACATTAAAGAACTGAAAGAAACTATCTTTAACAATATTCAATCTCCCGCAGCCCGAATCTACCGTCAAGTATTTAGTTTATTAACTTACTTGTGTATTAATATTTGTCAAAATACCCTCAAAGATGAAAATTTATTTATTCCCATTTTCCGATTTCACCTAAAATCCCTAGAAGATAATAGCGAAGATGAAAAATACTTAAATAGTCTAACTCGATCTTTAACTCATATTTTACGACGAGATTGTTTAGCTAATGATCAAGGATTAAATGTTGCTGATCCTGAAGGTTTTGACTTTCGAGTCAAAAATGCCTTATCTTCCCTCTATTCTCTGCTTCCCAAACGGTTTAAATTTAAAAGTGATTTCAAACCTCAATTGGATAAATTAGCAATTATTGTTGTTTCCAGTTGGTTGAGTGATGCAATTTGGAATGAACCCGATCAAACCCATCGGATTTCTAATATTTATGGTGAGATTGTTTTAATTGAAAAAGATCCGAATACCAACGATGTGATTCAGATTAATAACTTTAGAACCTTTTCTGATAATCAAAAGCATGAAGAATTGTATCAAAAACCCAGCGTGATTCGGGATGCGATCACAACATTGTATGAACAACAAGGATATCGACACTTTTTATATATTGCGAAAGCACCCTATAGTAGACGTTTAGGCTTAATTCAATCAGAAACTGATCCCGATTCTTTATTTTTTATGTCGGAAACCGTGATTCAATATCTCAAAAAAGATAAACCAGAAATTAAACTGTATCCTGTGTTTATGGATACCTACCCCGCCTTAAATTTGAAAGACAAAAATGTAGACTCTTTCTATATTCCTGATGTTGAAGAATTGAAGAAATTGTCAAATGATCCCAGTCAAAGAACAAAAGTATTTTTAAATTTATTTACAGGAGTAACAATTGATCCCAAGAAATCATTTTTTAATAGTGTTGTTTGTTATAGCACTTTGTTAAATATTTATGATGATGCTCATACAAAAGATATTATCTCAGGGTTATTAGACTCAGAATCTCCTCTACAACAAACGATTTTAAACTATATTCTATTGTTTCATTTTTCCCGCTATGAAAAAAGTTATGAATTCCAAAAAAATAATATTATGTTAAAACTAAATCCCTATGATCAACTCATCGGAGATCAAGGAATTGGAACGATTTCGACCTTTGCTTACTCAGAAAAAAATATTAAATTTAATACTTTAGCCTTTTTAACCCATGTCAGGAGTGCAATTTATGAGTCATAAATTAGGAATAGAATTAGGTCGAGTCTTTGAAATTGGGTTTAACCTGGGGATTTTGACTTATTTTAAGCAAACTCAATTAAAACAATCCTACGGGGACATTTATCGAACTCCCCTCAGCCAATTATATTTATATCAAATCAGTCAAAAACTTGCAAATGAAAATTGTATTTTAGATCAAGCGGATCGAAATACAATTGCGATTTGGGTGAAACTGTTTTTACAAAAAGGCTGGACATCAGGAGTCAGTTTTATTCGAGAATATCGAGAAGCAACGGGATGGAGATATCCGCAAGAAATCGAGATTCTCTATTTTCAATGTGATTTTTATAATAATAACTGCTTTAATCTGATTGAAAAAAGTGAAGCCGATGCTTATCGAGAAATTTTAGAAACTCAAGGGTTTAAAAATGTTGATATTTCTCGATATAAACAGACTGGGGAATTTTTAAAAGCCGATACCTTATTATTAACACGTTGTTTTGACGAATATCGAATTTTAGTGGTAGATTTGTCCACGTTTACGACTTCCGCTATTTATTCCATTCAAAATATTAAAAATATTGAGACCCTCAAAGATCTCTTAAAACAAGAGTTAAACTATATTCGATCTAAATCTCGGTTTTGTGGATTGGAAATTGATACGGGATCGTCGGAAAATTACAAGGTTTATTCTCAAAAACTAGAACGCTATTTTTCTGCTTTTGCGACGAAGGATAAAGAAGCTGTGAAAGTCATTCAAGCTTGTAGTTATGCTTGGAGTTTTTATCAGTTTCTCTTAGACGAACAGTATTTAAAATCGGATGATCCGGTCAAATTTAATTGTTTTGGATATAGCGATCGCCTGATTAATGGAATTTCTTTAAATACGGATGAAAAACCAGGTAAAGAATCCTTAAATATTTTAAAAACCTGTCATAAAATTTATCAAAATAAAGGAAATTCAGAAATTAGAGAAAACCGCAAAAAGGTGTTAAAGGTGATTCAGAGTAACGCCGCCAGAAGCTTTAAAAATGGAGGTGAATTTGTTGATCAAATTCTTCAAGCAAAACCTAATGTGATTACAGCCATTCATCATCAAGAAGTGTTAAATGTGGCGGAATCAGATTTTTTTAATACCGCCGATCAGATTTCTAATTCGTTACAGCGATCGCTCAATTTAACTCAATCTAACTTATCGTTAAGAGATGCTCATGCGGCGTTAATTCAGCGATCGCTTTCTGACCCAATAATCTCTTATTTATTCCTCACAGGAAACCCAGGAATCGGTAAAACTACTGCTATTGCTAACTATATTTTAAACCATTTAGAAGACGGAACACTATTATTTTATGTCAGTCCTCGGATTCAAGTCAATCGGGATATTGTGGAAAAATTTAGAGACCCTTCAACCCAAAAGTTAAAATCTGATCAGATTATTTGTTTAAATACCAATGCGATGATTTTAAAGGGACAAAAAGGCGGTTGTGCGGTTGAATATGATTATAATCAATTATCGGAAGATTTCAAACGCGGAAAAGTTGAATTTTTAAATGCTCATTTAGAACGAGACTATCATTTAAATTGTTCTCAGAGAATTAATCAAATTTCTGAACAGCTATTAGAATTTAAACCGCGAAATCAAGCAGGCGTTTTAGCGAGTTTATCGGAAGCCATTCATACTTGTTTAATTCATCCCGATCAATTTCCCAATAATATCATTGCGACCGCATCAATTCAATCGTTAAAAGAAACAAAATCAGGAAATACCTTAGAACATTTAAAGGGAATTTTTAGCAGTGTTTATAATTCTTCTAAAAAACCCCCTGGTGTGATTCCTGAAAAAATGAAAGCACTTTCCCAACGGTTAAAAAATATTTTTATTATGATTGATGAAATTACCGGATCATCGGAAGGGGTTGCTTTTTTACATGGAATTATAAATTTTATTAAGGAATATGACTTATTAAATCCTGACTATGGGTTTAATATCAAAGTGATTACTGCGGATGCTTCTTTAACCTTAAAGGATGTGGTTGAAAGTCATTTATCCGATCAAAATGTCCAAGGAGATAAAATTTTTGTCCGACAGGTTTCCCCTACCAAAGAACAGTGTTTATGGATCGATAACTTTAATTTTTTAAATCAATATTCAGCAACTTTAATTAATGCAAATTCCTATCCCGCTTCTCAACTAACAATAGATTATCAGGTTTTGATTCACTCAGTCAGTGACCTAGAAAATAACGAAGATGATTCAACGTTAATTAACCCAATGATTGATATCATTAAAAGTGATATTTTGCAACGGTTAAATCAAAACCAAGGTCAAATTATTGTTTATATTCAAAATAAGGAAAAACTTAAAAAACTCATTGATCTAATTACCAAGGAACTCCCTAACTTTGAGGTAAAAGAAGATTACTTAGAAATCCATGCGAGTCTTTCCGAAGATGAAATCACCAATATTCAACAATTCAAGGATAGCGTTAAGGTTATTTTTATGACGGCTTCCGCATCTCGCGGTTTATCCTTCCCGAATACACGATTTATTTTAGTGGAAATTCCAGGGTTTCAAATTGAACAAAATTTAATGGAAATTATTCAAGTGATCTATAGAGGTCGTGGGGGAAGTTTAGATCAAGGGGAAAAATTTATTAAGTTTTATCTATCAGATAAAGCCATCTATTTTACCCCTAAAGTTGATCAAGATGATCACCCTTTATCTCCAGCAGACTCTCAGGAATTAGCTAAAATTTCTTTACAAGAATCTTGTTTAAGTGCGTTGAATATTCTGATTATTTTAAAAGCATCAATTATGACTAGAATTGTGGGATCGGGTCAAATTGGATTTCAACATTATGTGATGATTCCCATTGGAGGAAAGTGGGTGAAACAAGGAGGGGATAGTTTTTTGGGCTCAATGGTAACTTTATATCAGGAAGTTGTAAAAGAATCTAAAAAGCATCGTCAAGATCAACGTTTAAAGGAGATTTACCAAGGGTTATTAAATTTATTATCTGCTCAAAAAATAGAAATTTATCGTCCTCCTGTCACCTCTAAAACTGAACAGGAAGTATCTTATTTATCTTTGGGAACGGAAATTTTATCTAAATTGGAAAAAAGTTTAGATCAATTTTTGAATCTTCCCCCCTTAGAAAAAACTTATGTGCGAGGAAGTTTATTGATTATTCCGTTATCGGAAAAAACGGTTAGGGAAATTAATTATATTGATTTATCTCGGATTTTTGCTTTAGAAAGTAGCAATTTTATTCAACAATTGCGGAGTTTAATAAAGGGAAATTCCCCCAAACAAATTAAGACACTTGTTCCTTTTGCTTTGGAATTAGCTTATAATTTAATAGAGGTTAAAGGGCGATCTCAACAAGTTATGCAAACTTCTAAAAGTTGCGATCGCTATTATGCGTTTCCCATTCAAACTTTTTTAACCTTTCCTGAATTAGAGGAATATTTTTTAAGTCATCACAAGTTGTTACCTCCCACCTTTCAGGAAATTCTAAGACACTGGGTTTATTCTCTCGCTTCTGCGGATAATATCTTACCCATTGATGCTAATTATCAAAATATTCCTTATGTTGTGTTTAATACAAACTCAATGGATAAACTCGGTAAAAATTTGTTTAACGAAAATCAACTGTTTCACTCTAAGGAAATGAATATTTTAAACTTAATTCTGTCTCAAAGTGATTAACCCTTATAAATAATTTTAATAAAATGGAGAATTTACTCACTTTCTTTCCTTTATCCATTCTAATTTTAGTCTTTTTCTTGACCGGAATTATTAGTGTGGTCACGGGTTGTACGTCTTTAATTACTGTCCCTGTAATGTTACAAATGGGAATAGAACCCGACATTGCGATCGCTACTAATATGTTAGCATTAACCTTTCTAAGTTTAGGGGGAACTATCCCCTTTATCAAAGAGAAAAAACTGAATACTCAGCGTTTACCGAGTTTAATTTTTTTAACAATATTAGGTTCAATTTTAGGAGCTTTTTTAGTTTTTACAATTTCTAAAAATACCCTATCGTTGATCATTTCTTTGTTGATGGTGGCGATCGCAATTTTTGTATTTTTAAATCCCCAAACCGGAATTAAACCTCATCCAGAACCTGCTTCAAAGTTATCAGAAAACTTAGGATATCTAGGAACATTTTTATTAGGAATTTATGGAGGCTTTTTTAGTGGGGGTTATGTCACCCTACTAACGGCGAGTTATGTCATGCTATTTCATCAAACCTTTATTGAAGCAGTGGCGACGACAAAAGTAATTAATATCTTTTCATCCTTAGTGGCTACTTTAATTTTTACCACCCACGGAATTGTTAATTATCCCTTGGGAATTGTCCTCAGTTTAACAATGTTTATGGGAGGAATATTAGGGGCAAAAATTGCCCTTAATATGAGTAATCTTTGGATTAAACGACTGTTTATGTTGACCGTTTTAGGGTTAGCCATTAAAACCTTTTTTTCGGCTCTTTCCTAAACACCGTTGGCGGTTAGTTTTTATGGGTTAAAAATTCCCGTAACCGCATTAAATTCATCGTTTGACCTAAATTTAAAGGTAATAGAGAAATTCCTTCTAAACGAGATTGTACCCAACCTTCCCCCCAATACCATTCATGAAACCCATCAATTCCTCGACTCAATAATAGCCTTAAACAATTGGGTTGAGCAACATCAACATAATGTTGAATTATAACCGGGCCAAGGGAACTGGTAAAAGTTAATCCCGGTTGAAATTGTTCAGGAAGTCCAGGATTAAATTGTTGAGGCCATAACCATTTTTGCAACTGACTCGGACGCATTAAACTGTCTCGAATATCAGTTTCTTTGGCATTGACTTCAATACGGAGACTACTGTGTTGAAACGTACCGAGCATAACAATTTCACAAGTTTAAATAACGGTATGATTTATTCTATCAAAATCATCTTCTACTGACACTCAAAACCCTACTTTACAGGCAAGATGCCTGTTCCACAGACCTGACACCCGATAAAATGGGAGCAGGTACAAATTGTTAAAAACTGTAAACATGGCAGATCAACTAATTCGGGCAACAGCCGCAGATGGGGGAATTCGGGCAGTCGGCATCATTACCACCCGTTTGACGGAAGAAGCAAGACAACGACATAAACTGTCTTATGTGGCAACAGCAGCGTTAGGGCGAACCATGGCAGCCGGATTACTGTTAGCATCGAATATGAAACGGGCAGAATCCAGAGTCAACATCCGCATCAAAGGCGATGGCCCCTTGGGGGGAATCTTGGTAGATGCGGGGTTAAATGGAACGGTACGGGGGTATGTGGATAATCCAGAGGTGGAACTTCCTCCTAATTCTATGGGAAAATTAGATGTCGGGGGCGCAGTGGGTGCTCAAGGCTATGTGCGAGTCGTGCGAGATGTGGGTTATGGCTATCCTTACACCAGCACCGTTGAATTAATTTCGGGTGAAATTGGCGATGATATTACCCATTATTTAGCAACCTCTGAACAAACTCCGTCGGCTTTAGTCTTAGGGGTATTTGTTGATAAAGAAGGAGTGCAAGCTGCGGGAGGATTATTATTACAAATCTTACCGAAAGCGGCTATCGATGAAGAGTTGGTGGCTAAATTAGAATCCCGTGTACAAAGCTTATCGGGGTTTACTCCCTTGTTAAGAGCCCATAAAACCTTACCTGATATTTTTGAAGAATTATTAGGAGATATGGGATTAGTGATTTTACCTGAATCCCAACTGGTTCGATTTGATTGTAATTGTTCCTTTGAACGGGCATTAGGAGCCTTAAAAATGTTTGGAACTGAAGAACTCCAAGATATGATTGAAAAAGACAATGGTGCAGAAGCAAAATGTGAATTTTGTGGGGAAATGTACCAGGCAACATCTGACCATCTCGCCCAACTGATTGAAGATTTACAAATGAAACCTGAACCTCAAGACGTGCGAAAAAATTCAATTTTATTTTAAAGCAACGTTATCAGTTATCAGTTATCAGTTATCAGTTATCAGTGGTTAGATTTACTTGGAGCCTACGGTCTGAACTTGACCAGCCACGTTTTTACAGAAGTTAACCCTCTACCCTCCCTTCCCCCCATCTCCCCTGTCCCCCTGTCCCCTTGTCCCCTTGTCCCCTTGTCCCCCTGTCCCCCTGTCCCCCTGTCCCCCTGTCCCCCTGTCCCCTTGTCCCCCCGTCCCCTTGTCCCCTTGTCCCCCCGTCCCCTTGTCCCCTTGTCCCCTTGTCCCCTTGTCCCCTTGTCCCCCCGTCCCCTTGCTGTTTAAGTATCGACAATGGTATAACTCCGAAGAACCCCCTTGTGTCCCCCCTGCCATTGAATAGGTTAAAACCTTAGTCTGCTTCAAGCTGTTTGGGTTAATTATGAGTGAAAATCAAGAACAACACAGTCAAAGTCAATCCCCTAAAACGACCGATACCGGGAATTCTCCCCAAATTCCCATTCGTTCGTTGGTTCGGAAAAGTCGTGCAGAATGGCTGAAGGAACTTTGCACGAACTTGGAGGTGACGAAGACCCAACCCCCAACTTCTACTGAAGCACCGCATTCTGCTCCACTAGCGAGAACAGCCAACCAGATTGTTCTTTATCAACCCCCACTCACCTCATCTTCCCCGAAACCGGAAAAACGAAAACGTTTTGTTTTCCCCAGAACTATTCCGGTTAACTTAGTTCCTCTAATCTTAGCGTTGTTGATTTTAGTTCCCGGCGGAATTGGGGTTTTAGCTGTAGGTCTATTGTTCCGTTTACCCGCTTTACCCAATTGTCCTAAAATTTTCTGGCCTGTAGCCTCTGCTTCGTTACGATTATATTGTGCAGAATCTGCCGCTAATAAACAAACCGTTGCCGATTTATTAGTCGCCATTGATTTAGTTAATAGTTTACCAGAAGATCATCCTCTACGTCCCGAAATTAATCGCCAAATTGAACAATGGTCAATGGATATTTTAGATTTGGCTGAGGAGATGTTCCAAGCAGGTCAACTCTCAGAAGCCATTGCCGCCGCAGAAAAAACCCCTGAACATACCCCAGCTGCTGCTCAAGTTTCTAAACGCATTGACCAATGGAATTCTATTTGGGATGAAGCGGAAAAAGTTTATGAGGAAACTGAGAATTTAATGCGCCAAGAAAAGTTGAATTTGGCGTTTAAAGAAGCCACATTATTATTGAATTTGGGGAATAATTATTGGGGAACAACTAAATATCAAGAACTCACAGATCGGATTGCAATTACCCGCGAAGATAGTCAAAAATTAGCAAAAGCCAGAAGTTTAATTGAACAGGGCAGTGTTGACAATTTACTGGCAGCCACCAAGTTAATTGATCAGCTTTCCCCAGACAGTTATTTAAAAGATGCTGGACAAAAAGAAATTACCACCATCAGCAATAAAATTATGGCGTTGGCGGAAGAAACCCTAAAAAATGGCAATTGGCAAGAAGCGATTAATATTGCCAATAAAATTCCCAGCAGTGCCAATTTACAAGAAAATGTTAAAGATTTTGTTATTTTAGCTAAAGCTAATGTTCCCGCTTTATTAGATACCGTTGCTGGATTAAAAGATGCGATCGCCCAAGCCCAAAAAATTGGTCGAGATCGCCCCCTTTATCAAAAAGCCCAGGAGTATATTAGCAATTGGCAAGGATCTATTGCAGATGTGGCTACCTTAGAACGAGCCAGACAATTAGCTCAACCCGGAGGTGTTAACGATCTCAGGGCGGCCATTGCCCAAGTCCAAACCATTCCCGCTTCTAACCCCCGTGGACAGGAAGCTAAAACTGAAATGGTGAGTTGGACACGCCGCATTGAAGAAATTGAAGATAAACCCTTATTAGACATGGCCGAACAATTAGCCAGTTTTGGAGATACAGATTCTCTCAAACAAGCCATCGCCCAAGCTCAAAAAATCGGTCGAGGACGGGCTTTATATGATAATGCCCAAAATCATATTGCGGAATGGAGAGATCGCAGTCAACGATTAGAATATCAACCGATTTTAGATCGAACAGAACAGTTAGCCGCCGAAGGCAATTATGCAGAGGCCATTGCCCAAGCCCAACAAATCTCCTCCGGTATTGTGTTATATAGCACTGCTAATAGCAAAATTCGTCAATGGAAAACCCAACTCCGAGATCTCGAAAATCTCCAAAATTCAGAAACCTTAGCAGCACCAGGAACCCCGGATTCCTATGTAGCCGCGATTAATATGGCGAATAAAGTCTCGAATTCCAGCCGATTACGTTCACAAGTTGATCAACTCATTAATCAATGGAGCCAAAGTTTATTACAACTTGGCTTAGATCAATCCACTTATGATCTCCCTGGGGCTATTGGGATTTTAAAGAAAATTCCCCCTGGAACTAGCACTTATTCCCAAGCTCAAGCTCAAATTCAAGATTGGCAACAATGGTTAAATCCTCCGACTCCTCAACCGGAATATCAACCCCCCGTTGAAGAGGTACAGCCCCCTGTTGAAGAGGTACAACCCCCCATTGAAGAGGTACAACCGCCCCCCGAACCGAATCTACCCCCCCAAGACGCACCCAATGAACCCCCTCCCATTGAGTTAAATAAACCGCTCACAACCCCAGCAACAGGGATTTAAGTGATGAACAGGGAACAGGGAATTACAAATTACGAATTACAAATTACGAATTACGAAATTCAATATTCGATTGAATTGAACCGACCGACTGAGAACAGGAAACCCCTTTCAGAAAGAGGGGTGAATAAGCGGATCAAAGGAAAAAAACACCTCCAAGTTAACCGTATTATCCGATCTTCCCGAAAACTTCACAATTATGATTTAGACTGTTTTACTAATATCACAGATCAGGGTCATTGAGCCTTTTATACAAAGCAAATTAGGAGTTTAAATTTTGCAGGGTACAATAGATCTCAGAAAAATTTTAGGCTGAAAATCAGGAACAATAATGCGGAATTCCTCGTTAAGAATATGAAGTAGAACATTAAGGAATCAAGGCAACCTTGACCTCAAAGGTACTCAGTATATCTTGTATCCTGAACTACATTATAGAAGGGGATTTGGGGGATGCGGTTCCATTCAGGATCAGTCTCAATACTGCATAAGTAAAACAGGTGTAGACATACATTAAATTGAGGAGTTACTCACTCCAACACCAAAACTGATCAAGACAGAACGTGGAATCCGAATTGAGAACGAGCTTTATTTGCGTTGATGTCAAATGTGTTTCTGGCTTCAAACTGTAAAATTGTCTCTTAATCTTTACCCAATCTATTCCTAAAGGAGGATTTTAATTCCATGAAAACTATTCACCAGGATGAGCCAGTATTCGGTTGCCGAAATGCCATGGAAGAATTAGTCCTTGAAGAACTTGAACGCCAATTCCGCAATTTACCACCAGAACTGGTTCAATCCATTAATTCTATAGACGTATTAACCTATGCACTCAATCGTCTACCACCTCTATACGCTTCTACAGAAGAGGGATATGAATGGCAACAGCAACAAGCTCGAAAATCAATGAAAGGGTTTATTTATCGGATGGTTAAATTAAGTATCAAAGTTTCTCAGCGAAAAGCTAAAGTGTTTTCTGAACCCTTAAGAATTTATCCCCAATCAGCTTGGCAAAACTTGCAATTGTTGTCAGAAAATAGTTAAGTTAATGGAAAACTAATCGGTTCTATAAGGATTGAGAATTAGATTAGAAGGGTGCTTGATATTGATTCCTACTGTCATGTTTTGAGTTGGATGATGGGGAAACTCTTGCAAAATTTGGTTGACTTTCAAACCTATATTGAATGCTGAAGTTTACCCCTATGAATGTCCTTTGTCCTGAATCTTCTGCACTAGCGTATCAAGCTTTAGAGGAATTAACACTTGAAGAAATAGAACAACAATTAGAGAGTTTACCGGATGAAATTGTTGTATCAATCAATAAAACAAAGGCAAGTGCTTATGTGCTTAATATTTTAGCTCCCTTGCATCGTTGGGTTGGAAAAGAACACCAGGGACATCCCTATTCTACCCCTAACGTCCTGAAAGAAATGATCTCCGAAGCAGTGACACTTTCCTTGTTGCGACTTCTGTGTATTCCCTCGGACAATAGATCAGAGCTTTATTTCTGAAAAAACTGATCACCCCTGATTTTTTCTCTCTAAATAGATCAAGAATATCACAGATATTCCCTTGGATAGATTTAAGAGAGAAATTCCTGATTTCTTCTATTTTTTGAGTAGATCTACATCAGGATTACACGGATTTTATGTTGTCTCCAATTGATCACTATGTTATTTTTCACTTTAGCGTTTCAATACTATCTAGTGGTGGCGTTCATCGTTTTCGCTGTGTTTCTACGAATTTTTTTAAAAGATAAATCCACACCCAAGACTCATATTGATTCTTGGGTGGTGATCGGATTTTCTGTTATTTTTTGGCCGATTGTTCTTCCCCTTGCTCATTTAGAACGTCAGGCCAAGAAAAATCGAAAAAACCTCTATCTTTGTTGGAATTCTAACTTAGATCAGCCTAATCCTACCTTCAGAAACCATAACACAATTCCTTTTCCTTACTGGCGCTTAAAAGTAGATTCACGGAATCAACGCTGCGTCCATCTATCTCATACCCTGCACGAGATTTCCTCCCATCGAATTCAACGAAAAGTCCGATTTTAGGATAGTAGGGTGGGCTAGGCCCACCAAAGCTATTTTATTTTAATTTGTTTCCTGGACTTTTAGCATTTGTAAGTTGTATAAACTGGCATATAAACCATTATGTTGAATTAATTCATCATGACTACCTGACTCAACTAATTGACCTCGTTTTAACACTAAAATTCGATCCGCATTTCTAATTGTTGAAAGACGGTGAGCAATAATAATTGCAGTCCGCCCCATTAACAAACGTTCTAATGCCTCTTGAATTAACGCTTCGGTTCCCACGTCTAAATTAGCCGTAGCTTCATCTAACACTAAAATATGGGGGTTACGAATAGCCGCCCGGGCAAAAGCTAAGAGTTGTTTTTGACCACTCGATAAATTTGTTCCTCGTTCTCGTAATTCCGTATTATAGCCTTGGGGTAATTGTTCAATAAATTGAGCAACATTTGTTTTTTCTGCTGCTTGTTTAATTTTTTCCAAGCTGTAGGATTCTCCGAGGGTAATATTACTTTTAACATCTCCAGCAAATAAAAATCCATCTTGTAAAATCACTCCAATATGGCGTCGAAGTTCCGCTTGACGTAACTCTCGAATATCAATGCCATCGACTAAAATTCGTCCTTGACTCGGTTCATATAATCGACACAATAACCGAATAATTGAACTTTTTCCGGCTCCTGTTGGCCCCACTAAGGCAATTTTTTCTCCGGGACGAATTGTTAAATTGAGATTTTTGATCACATAATCATCATTTTTATAGGCAAACCAAACATTTTCAAAGCGAATTTCCCCGGTTTGTACAGAATTTTGTTCATCAGGATTAAAGGCGGAAAGATTGGCAGTAATTTGATCAAGATCTCGAATTTCAATCGGTTCATTGAGAATATTATTAATCCGTTCAATTGCTGTAAATCCTGATTGAATAGCCGTAAATTTTTCGGCAAATTGTCGCAGAGGATCAAACAATCGTTGAGCGTATAAAATAAAGGCGGATAAGGTTCCAAAACTCAATTGATTATCCACAACTTGCTTCCCCCCAAACCAGAGCACAACAGCAATGGCAATTAAGGCAATCCATTCTAAAGTTGCCGATACCGCAGAATCATAAAAAATGGTTTGATCAACGGCTTTAATATACTGATGATTTGTAACATTAAATAATTCAGAATTATACCGCTCTCGCCGGAAGAGTTGGACAACACTAATCCCGACCATATTTTCTTGCAATTGGGAATTGAGATTAGATAACTCATCTCTGGATTTATAATTAGCTTGGCGATATTGTTTTTGAAAGTAAATGATTAGTGCCGTTACTGGAACCATCATTAAAACTAAAATTAAAGCCAATTTCCATTCCAGTGTAAACATTAAAATGGCAATCACGACAATGGAAAATAAATCACTGATAATCCCAATTGCACCTGTGGAAAATACATCTCCTAAAGCATCAACATCACTGGTTAAACGAGTAATTAATCGCCCTACAGGAGTGCGATCAAAAAATCTAACGGCTAAAGAGGTAACGTGTTCAAATAAATCATTGCGAATATCAGTGGTCATTTGTTGACCGACTTTCTGCACCCAATATCCTTGAATGGCTTGGAGTAAAAATCGGACGATAATTGTTAGTAACAGCACAACCGCCAGCAGATTCAATCCATCGGATAAGGGCATTTCCTTGAGGAATGAATAAGTGGCTGGTTCTTGACGAATTAAAGAAATCGCTTGTCCAATTAAAATCGGTTGAACTGCACCACAAAGCGATAAAGGAATGAGTAAAACTAAACACAGAATTAATAAACGCTGATTCCGTTTTGCATACTCAGCAACTCGCATCAGTAACCGCCAGTCTGTTTCGCGCGAATTCTGTTCTTGAGGCGTATTTTTGGGGGAAAATAGGGTAGTCATTCCAACTTGAATTAGGACATTATTTCACTCCCTAAAAGTTTAACACGCCCAAGAACTTTAGACAGGATGGCCCACAGAAAAGCAATCTGGATAGCTATCCAGGGGTCATGGAAATTATCAGGGCCTCCCTATCACTGACCCATTAATGATCTGTAGCCAAGATTTAAGCCTTTCCTCTTTTAATCAATTCTCCGATACCTCATCCCCGGTAATTGTTCTACTAATCCTAATAATTCTAATTGTAATAAGGCTGCGGATAGGCTTCCGGCTTCTAAATTGAGATTAACAATAATTTGATCAAAAGCAGTGGGTTCTGAAGAAAAAGCTTGCAAAACTTGAGTTAATTCTGGGTCTAAATCAGGTAAGGGTTTTGCAGGTTCAGGTTGCAGGCTAAACAAAGATGATTGTTGAGGTTCATCTAAAGGTGGCATGGCTCCTAATTGCTCTAATAATTCTTCTAAATTAACAGGAATCATACTGGCTCCCCCATTAATTAATTTTAAACAGCCTTGAGATTTTTCATCATCTAAACGTCCGGGCAATACATACACATCTCGACAAAATTCATTAGCAACATGAGCCGTAATTAAAGCCCCTGATTTTTGAGGAGCTTCCATCACAAAGGTTGCTCGACTTAACCCCGCAATAATTCGATTTCGTTGGGGAAAATGGCGGGGATTCGGTTTAGTTCCAGAGGGATATTCACTGATTAATAATCCTTGATTCATCACCCGTTCACAGAGTTGAAAATTTTCTTTCGGATAGATAATATCAACCCCAGTTCCTAACGCAGCAATGGTTCGTCCTCCTACTTCTAAACAACTGCGATGCGCTTCGGTATCAATTCCCGCCGCCAGCCCCGAAACAATGGTAAACCCTCGACGGGCTAAAGTCATACTAATTTTACGAGTCCAGCGTCGCCCATATTCTGTGGGGGTGCGGGTTCCCACAATAGCAACCGTCGGGGTAATGCCTCGATTTTCCTGGGGTTCAACGATTCCCCGATAATATAAAACCGGAGGAAATGTCGGAATTTCTAATAATAATCGAGGATATTCGGCATCCGCAGGAGTCCAAAAATAAGGGTTTTTAGCAATATGTTTTTCTAAGAATTCTTTGGGGTTAAATTGCGATCGCTGTTGAATAATTTTATCAACGGTTTGTTTCCCAAATCCATCAACTTCTATCAACTCCTTTTCCGTTGCGTTCCAAGCCATTTCTAAGGTTTTAAAATGGTGTTGTAGACGTTGAATCGAAACTGAACCTACCCCATTAATTTGTGACCACGCTAACCAATATCCTCGTTCTTCCACAACACTTAAACTCCTATATTATTTTAAACTGAACAATAGAATACATTACTTTAATCGGTTTTGTAAAACTATCAAGTTGTCTCACCCATAAAAATTATACCGCAGTCAAGATTGTATGCTAAACTAATCTAATATTCTATTTTATTTTACCCTCTGTTCCCTGTTATTATAGCGAGTCCAAAAGAATGTTATTAAATAGAAACCCTTTAAACCCTAAAAAAATTATTAAAACAACGGCTATTGTATTGGGGTTGAGTAGTTTTAGTGGTGTCCTACTGGCTACAACTCAAGCCCAGTCTAAATCAACAATTTCCCTTGTCAAAACCGAGCTTTCTAGTTCTGAAAATATTACTCAAAAAGATAATTTAGAATTAAAATTTGAGCGTCATTTTAAAGAATTAGGAATTGAGGGTTCAATTATTATTTATGACTCCAATCGTAATCACTTCTATCAATATAACCCCACCCGCAATCAAACACCCTTCTTACCTGCTTCTACGTTTAAAATTCTCAATTCCTTGATTGCGCTAGAAACTCAAGTGATTGCAGATGAAAAAACAGTGCTAACTTGGGATGGAATACAACGCTCTATTCCGGGGTGGAATCAAGACCTAAATATGAGAGAAGCCTTCAAAGTTTCTGCGGTTTGGTTTTATCAAATTTTAGCGAGACGTGTGGGTTATGAACAGATGAAATATTGGGTAACTCAAGCAGACTACGGTAACAAAACCATCGGAAAAGCCGAAAATATTGATCATTTTTGGTTGGATGGAGAGTTGCGAATTACCCCTCAAGAGCAAATCCAATTCTTGCGACGTCTCTACAGCAATGAATTACCGTTTTCTATGCGATCGCTATCCCTTGTAAAAGATATCATGGTTGTCGAAAAAACTCAAGATTATACCATCCGAGCAAAAACGGGTTGGGAGAGCAAAGGAAACCCAAATATTGGTTGGTATGTAGGCTATTTAGAACAGAATCAGAATGTTTATTTTTTTGCGACTAATATTGATATTCGTAAGCCAGAAGATGCAGACGCTCGTAAGGTGCTAACCCGTCGTTGTCTTCAAGAGCTTTCACTCGCACTACATTGACACCCTCACCCCACCGTTAAGCAAAGCTGTAACTATAGTCCCTTCAAACCGAGATTATAGATAATTTTACTAACTTAACTCGGTTTAACTAAAATTAGATTTCCTTCTACTTTAGCAATATAAGGTTTTAATCCTTGATGAGCAGGGCCTTTCATCAGTTGACCGTTTGCTGTGAATTGAGAACCGTGACAAGGACATAGAAATTCTTCTTTATTTCCTTTCCATTTCACAACACAACCTGCATGGGGACAAGTGGGATTAACGACAAAAATATCTTGTGAGTTTTTCTGATTATGAATCACTAAAGCGGGAATTTTAGAGTTAAGAAGAGATCCCTTTTTATCCAGTTCTTGAATTGTTCCTACTGGGATAAAACCATCAGGACGAGTGGAGGGATTAGCAGCAGTTGTTGGCTTAGAACAGATAGCTAAAACCAAGGGAAAAAAACTGGCTAAACTTCCGACACCAACCCAAGCTAAAAAAGTTCTACGGTTCATATAGTTTCAACGAACTAGCCTGACGATTATTTATTATAACAAAATTTTTTATTTATCTAAAAATTTGATTTCAATTTCTTGAGCCGATAAAGGTTGAGCCAATAAATAACCTTGATCATTATTATTAAATAGAGGGGAAATTGATTAGTTTTTCTCTTTGGCTAATATTTCTTGAATTGTACTTGTGAGTTGACTCAGTTTAACAGGTTTAGCCAGATAGTCATTAGCACCTGCTTCTAAGCATTTTTCTTGATCGCTTGTCGCTGCTAAGGCAGTCAGAGCAATAATGGGAATCGTTGCTAATCGGTGATCGCTATGCTTACGAATCTGTTTAATCGCTTCTAAACCATCCATAACTGGCATCTGAATATCCATCAAAATTAGGTTGGGACTCTGTGATTTAGCAATATCAATCGCCTCTTGACCATTTTTTGCTAAGATAACCTGGTATCCTTTTGCCTTCAGATAACGAGAAGTCGTAATAATATTAGCTTCATGATCTTCTGCCAACAGAATCACAGGTGATGTTTCTAAGACTTGAGTTATGGGATTTTTGCCCCCATCTAAATTTGATGATTGGGGGCTAGAAGATTTAGGAATTGGGGACGGCAACTGTTGATAAGGTAAACGGAAGCTAAAACAACTACCGACACCAATTGTACTCTCAACTTCTAGCTGACCACCGTGCATTTCCACAATCCGTTTCACCAGCACAAGTCCTAAACCTGTACCCGCATATTGACGATTTAAAGCACTATCAATTTGCACAAAGGGTTTAAAAAGTTTATCCTGATTTTCAGGAGTAATCCCAATGCCATTATCGCTGACGGCAAAACAAATAGAGGGACGACCAAAAGCAGTTTCCGTTGGGGATTCAACTTTAACTGTCAAGGAGACTCTACCCCCTTTGGGAGTGAATTTAATGGCATTATTGAGAAGGTTAATTAAAGCTTGGAGAATGCGTCTTTCATCTACAAACAAATCGGGGAGATCAGGGGGAATTTCCGTCTGAATCTGAAGGCGTTTTTGTATTGCCTGTTGTTTAATCAATACCAAACTTGATTGGCATAACTCGTTAATGGATGTGGGGGCGAATTCTAGTTCAATTTTTCCTGATTCAATTTTAGCGACATCAAGAATATCATTAATTAATGAGAGCAGATGAGTGCCACTGCTGGCAATGGTTTCTATTGCCTGTTGTTGTTTCTCGTTGAGGGGGCCAAAAACTTCTTCTGTTAAGGCTTCGGACATCCCTAAAATAGCATTCAGGGGAGTACGCAATTCATGGCTCATATTAGCCAGAAATTCATCTTTGAGGCGGGTGGCATGGGCAAGTTGTTCATTAGATATTGCCAATTGTTTATTGCTTTTAATTAATTTTGTTTCTGTTCTCTGTTTTTCTATTAATTCTTTTTTTGTCTGATTAAGTAGATATGCTTGTTGAATGCCGATCGATAATTGATTAGAAATTTGTTGTGCAAAATCAATTTCTGACTGTTGCCATTGTCGAGCTTCATAACATTGCTGAATACAAAGTAAACCCCATAATTTTTCCTGAGTAACTAAGGGCATTACTAAATTAGATCGAATTTTAAGTTTCTCTAAAAAATGACGATAACATTGATTCATTGTGATCTCATTAATGTCATCTAAAATTGAAATTCTACCATAATAATAGTAAATTTGACATTGTTCTGAAAAACAATCTTCGGTAATTTTAATATTCATAATTGAATCCACCCCAACTTTAACAGATTCAGATATAAATTTCCCAGAAGTATTGTTAGATTCAGGATCAAATTGAAAAATTCCAACTCGATCAACGTCGATAAATTCACGAATCTCCTCTGTTGCCGTATGAAAAATAGTTGTTAATTCTAAAGATTGACGAATCCGTTGGGTAATTTCCTTGATTAATATTTCTCTTTCTGTTTGACGTTGTAAAATATCAGCATTTTCTTGAATTTTATTTGCCATGCGATCAAAGGCAACAGAGATTTGCACAAGTTCATCTGAACCTGTTAATTTAGTTCTAGTATTTAAGTATCCTTTTGCTAAACTATTACTAGCATAAACTAATTGAGAAACTCGTCGCGTCAGAGTAAAATCAAAGAAAAACCATAATCCAAAACTAAATATCATTAACCCGCCATTAAAAATAAGCGTTCCCTTTAAAGCAGTATTAAAAGCATATTCTTTCATCAGGCTAAGATCATATTCAATCAAAAGAATGCCTGTCCGAGAAGGTTTGATTTCATTAGGTAAAATCGATGAAATTAAAGGATAAATTGCAATTAGCTTTTTTTTATCTTTAGAAAGTAGTATTTTTCCTGCCTGTTTTTCGCGTACAGATGCGAAATTAGACAGATAAGCAGCAGCTATTGTCTGGGAGATGGGATTTCCTTTAAGTTCATAATGATTTGACAAATCAATTATATTTTTTTCATCTATTTTTAGCACTAGAGTGATATTCATATCACTGCCAAGCTGACTAATAATCGTAGTTTCTGCATAGTCAATATACTCACGATTTTGAGTATCTATGCGTTTTAAATAATCTAATATTCTTGCTGTTTGTCCAGCATAAATTCTCAGATAGTTTTGGGCATTTGTTCTCTGCGTATTGTAGCTTTCAACAACCTGTTGATTAAACAATGTAATTCCTGAGAAGGTACAGTAAGTAATTAAAATGGCTGGAATTGAAAATCTTAGGGGGAGGGGAAAACGTTTCATCATCATCACTTTTGAAGTTTATAATTTAGCGTTTTTAATAAACTGATCATCTAGTATTTTAGTCAGATCAAGGGCTTGGGGTAATAATTTTTTTTCTAGCATAATATTCATCAATTTTTTCAGTCCATTGACGAAGGTGGGATCATTGGGATTGAATAATTTTTGATTTTCTTCTAAGTTGAATTGATTCATCCCTTTAAAGGCATTCAACATTGCGTCTGGTGTTACTCCTGTCCGTTTAGCGATTTTAATTGCTGCTGCTTGAGGATTTTCTTCTAAGTATTTTAAGGCGCGAAATCGTCCATTAACTAAAGCTTGAAGGGTTTGAGGAGAATTAGCGATCGCTTCGGTATTAACAACAATCACATCTAAAATTTCTCCCGGAATCTGGCTACTATCAAACAATACTTTTGCCCCAGCTTCTAATATTTTAGGGACAGCAGGCCCAAAGGTAACGACGGCATCTACTTGTCTCTGTTTATAAGCTCGTTCATGTTCTAATGGCTCTAAAGAAACGATCTCAATATCTTTAACAGACATCCCATTTTTTTCGAGCGCACGAGCAATAAAAAAAGATCCCAAAGCAGTTGGTTCTAGTCCAACTCGTTTCCCTTTTAATGCTTTGATATTGGTGATCTCTGGTCGTCCTAAAATTACATCCGCACCATGAGAAGCATCCATAATCGTAATGATCTTAACATTGTTTTGGGTGCTGGCTATCAATAAAGCTTGATCGATTGATAATCCCGCGCCTTCAATTTCACCATTGCGATAAGCTTTAACTTCTTCTGTTCCTGAAGGATAATCTATCAATTTGAGCGGCTGGTTGTGATAATAACCTAGATCCTCAGCTAAATATAAGGTTTCATATCCTGGCCAAAGATTAGTCGCAATTCTTAATGGACTGGATGATTCTGGGATACAATTAGTCAGGGCGATCGCTAAAATTCCAGTAATTAGACTAAAAGTTAGATATTTTAGATATTTTAGCCATTGTTGTTTTGTTCGTCTTTTCATTGATTCTCCCATTAAGTTAAATAAATTCATTAATACTACCTTTGACGAGAATTTGTTGAATTGTACTTGTGAGTTGATTCAGTTTAACAGGTTTAGTTAAATAGCCATTAGCCCCGGCTTCTAAGCATTTTTCTTGATCGCTTTTCATGGCTAAGGCAGTTAGGGCAATAATCGGAATCTTTGCCAGTCGGGGATCGCTGTCTTGACGCAAATGTTTAATTGCTTCTAAGCCATCGATTCCGGGCATTGAAATATCCATCAAAATTAGGTCAGGACTCTGTGATTTAGCAATATCAATCGCCTCTTGACCATTTCTTGCTAACAGTATTGTATAGCCTTTTGCTTTCAGATAACGAGAAATCGTAATAATATTAGCTTCATGATCTTCTGCCAACAGAATCACAGGTGATGTTTCTAAGACTTGAGTTATGGGATTTTTGCCCCCATCTAAATTTGATGATTGGGGGCTAGAAGATTTAGGAATTGGGGACGGCAACTGTTGATAAGGTAAACGGAAGCTAAAACAACTACCGACACCAATTGTACTCTCAACTTCTAGCTGACCACCGTGCATTTCCACAATCCGTTTCACCAGCACAAGTCCTAAACCTGTACCCGCATATTGACGATTTAAAGCACTATCAATTTGCACAAAGGGTTTAAAAAGTTTATCCTGATTTTCAGGAGTAATCCCAATCCCATTATCGCTCACAGCAAAACAAATAGAGGGACTGCGAAAATCAGTTTCTGTTGGGAATTCAACTTTAACTGTTAAGGATACTCTACCCCCTGCTGATGTGAATTTAACGGCATTATTGAGGAGGTTAATTAAGACTTGGCGAATTCGCCGTTGATCTACAAACAAATCGGGGAGATTAGGGGGAATTTCCGTTTGAATCTGAAGGCGTTTTTGTAGGGCTTGTTGTTTAATGAATAGCAAACTTGATTCGCACAACTCGTTAATGGATGTTGGGGCGGATTCTAGTTCAATTTTTCCTGATTCAATTTTAGCGACATCAAGAATATCATTAATTAATGAGAGCAGATGAGTGCCACTGCTGGCAATGGTTTCTATTGCCTGTTGTTGTTTCTCGTTGAGGGGGCCAAAAATTTCTTCTGCTAAGGCTTCAGACATCCCTAAAATAGCATTCAGGGGAGTACGCAATTCATGGCTCATATTAGCCAGAAATTCATCTTTGAGGCGGGTGGCACGGGCAAGTTGTTCATTAGATATTGCCAATTCTTGATTACTTTCAATCAGTTGTTGCTGGCTTATTTTTCTTTCATTGAGTTCTTGTTCCAACCGATCAAATAAACTGGCTTGTTGAATAGCGATCGCTAATTGGTTAGCAATTTGTTGCAGAAGTTGGGCTTGAGACTTTTGCCATACTCGTTTTTCTTGGCAAGCATGAACCACTAAAATCCCCCAGAGTCTGCTAATGTTTTTAGGATCAATCCAACGATGCTGGTCGTTTTTGATTGCTTCTTGCAAAATAGGGGCGACAATTTTGGACTGGATTTGACCTGTGATATTGTATTCCATCAGGCAATCTGTCCAGATATCATTCATTACATCAGGCACAATCCGGGGCAGTCCTTGCCAATAGTAATCAAGGATTTCTTGAGACCATACTTCATTTTGCCATTGGCAATTTTTGAGGGTGACGAATTGATCAGATACCAATTCTTCGACAATTTGACTTCTACCGTCGGCAAAAAGCTGAAACACGATGACACGATCACAATCCAGGATGTTTTTGACATGCTCAGTCACTTTTGCCAAGATCTGATTAATATCTAGAGATTCTCGAATTTGTTGATTAATGTTAGCTAATACTTGTTGTTGCAGCAGTTGCTGGGCAATCAGCTTTTCAACTTTTTGTCTCACCAGTAGCTCACACTGGAGTTGCTGATATAAACTGGCTTGTTGAATGGCGATCGTTAATTGGTGGGCAATTTGCTGGATATACTCAATCTCAGACTGCTGCCAGTGGCGAATTGTTGCACATTGATGAATGCAAAGTAAGCCCCACAAATCATTACCACAGAGCAAAGGTATAACTAGGTTGGCACGAATCTGAAATTGAGCCAAGACCTCAATGTGACAGGGTGACATCCCACTATTATAAATATCACCCACAGCCTGATATTTTCCCTTAGCATAAAGGTGGGAATACTTTTCGCCAAAGCAGTGATCATGGATGGGAATCGTCATGACAGAAGGAAATGCTGCTACAACTGATTCAGCGACCATTTCGCCATCATCAAAGTTAGATTCGGGATAAAACTTAAAAATACTGACTCGATCTGCCTCAATCAGTGAGCGGATTTCCTGACAAGCGGTTTGGAAAATGCTTTGAAGGTCTAGGGATTGACGAATTCGTTGGGTAATTTTTCGTAGCAGTTTTTCTCGTTGTACTTGTTGATTTAAAACTTGTTCAGATGCTTTGCGCTTGCTAATATCCGATAAAATTCCCTGAGTGCCAACGATTTTCCCTTGTTTATTTTTAATCGCTGTAGCATTGACTTTTACCCACAGATAATGACCATCTCGGTGCAGATGTCGGAACTCAAGATTGTCCCTTTTTTGGGGATAATCTTTATCCATTATTTCCCGATCATCAGGATGTACGAGATCCAGAAACGATTTACCAATCCATTCACTAGCTTCCCAGCCAAAAAATGTCTCAAATTGGGGTGAAAGATAGATAAATTTACCATCAAGATCACAAGACCAAATTAAATCGCTTGATCCTTCGACTAACCCTCGAAATAGAGCTTCACTCTTGGCTAATTCAGTCTTAATTTTCGGGTGATCGCTAAGATCATGGCAAACACAAATCCATAGCCCCTCATCGGTGATGGTGAGAGATAATTCTTGATCAAAGGTAGAGCCATCTTGACGATTGGCAATCATTTCTCCTTGCCAAAAGCGATCGGATCTTAATCGGGGAAAGATCTCTTGCTCAAATCTTTCTATCTGTTGTTGAGAATACAAAAGCCTCCAAGATTTACCAATTAGGTCTTCAGATTTTTCGTAACCAAATAGGTTAAGATGAGACGGGTTTACATAGATATAGTTATCTGCTTTGATAATAGCAATACCATCAATCGCAGCATCAAATACTTGTAGTTGTTGTTCAAGAGTTTTTTCTGCTAATTTTAGGGCAGTAATATTAAAGCGAACTCCTAGATAATTCATTGATTGGGTTATTCTCTCTGGTTAATCTGGTTAAAATTGTGTTAATTATAGCAACCGCCAAGGCAGTTAGGACATAAACTGATACCTAGACGGTTAAATCTTTTCCTCCGGTGTTCCCTGTTCCCTGTTCCCTGTTCCCTGCTATTACCTATTACCTATTTAATGTAATTTCAAAAATTGATCCTTGAGGTTGATTATTATCAACAGTAATTGTGCCACCATGAGCTTCAACAATCATTTTACAAAAAGCTAATCCTAATCCGATTTGAGAGATCCCCGGCATCAGAGTCCCAATTTCATATTTCTCGAAAATACGTTGTTTTAAATCATCGGTTACACCTTTTCCCTCATCAGCAATCTTAATTTTTACTCCGCCGTCGAGGAGATATTCGGCACTTACTATAATCTTACTTTCTTTTGGAGAGAACTTAAGGGCATTAGATAGTAAATTATCTAAAACTCGCTGAAACATCGCTTTATCTATGTTGATATTACTATCAACATCCGGTAACTGGGTGATGATAGCAATATTTTTTTTAGATGCGTTCAATTCAAAATCTTTAACTAACGCCCCAAGCATATATCCTAGATCAACTGGGGTCATATTGAGCACAATTTTACCCGATTCTATTCTCGCCATCAGCAATAAATCATTAATTAAGTCTACTAACTTTTCTACTGATGATCTGATCTGAACTATTCTATTTTTTTGTGCCTCTTGTGAAAACTTGGGATGAATCAACATCTCTAATCCTAATAAGATACCGCTTAGGGGATTTCTGAGATCATGAACTAACATATTAACCATATCTTCTCGCAATTTAAGTAATATTTGCAGATTGTCGTATTGTTGCTTAATCCGTAGCATTGAATGAACTCTAGCACGAAGTTCCAGACTATTAATGGGTTTGCTGAGGAAGTCATCAGCACCTGTATTCAGACATCGAGCTAGGTCTTCTTTCGCCGTTAATGCTGTCACCATAATAATCGGAATTGACTGCCATTGAGGATTGGCTTTAATCCGAGAACAAACTTCAATCCCATCCATTTCTGGCATCATTACATCTAATAAAATTAGATCGAGTGGTATTATTTCTAGGGATTCGAGAGCTTCTTGTCCACTGGAAGCATAGTGTAACTCATAATTCTGACTGATTAAAAGCGATTCAATCACATCAAAATTCCGAGGCTCATCATCAACAACTAAAATAGCAGGCTGATTCATTTGTGATTACTTTATTATAAAATCAAATAATTGATGGGCTAATTGTAACTTACTACAAGCCGCAATTTCTAATTTACGTCCCTGACGACTTAAAAATATGGCTTGATTGGTTTCAGTTCCAAATCCAGCATCAGGTAAATCAATCGGATTTGCAACAATAGCATCTAAATTTTTTTGGTGTAATTTATCTTGAGCAGGCTTCAATATTTCCCCAGTTTGTGCCGCAAACCCGACTAATTGTTGGTGGGGTTGTTTTATTTTGCCTAATTCTGCTACAATATCAACAATAGGCTTTAATGGCAGTTCTGTGGGTAAAAGATGCTTCGGTAATTTATCTTCACTATAAATAGCAGGCTTCACATCACCAACCGCCGCCGCCATCACCGTTAGATCGGCTTGAGGAAATCGTTGTATCATTTCCTGGTACATTTCCTCGCTACTGATCACGGAAACTAACTTGACTTCAGGCAAAGCCGCCAATAATTCCGTACTCATGGGGCCATGTACTAATGTCACCGATGCACCCCGATGAATGGCAGCTTGTACTAACGCCAACCCCATTTTACCCGTTGAGGGATTTCCAATAAATCTGACCGGATCAAGATGTTCCCTCGTGCCCCCGGCACTAATTAATACCCGTTTTCCGTCTAAATCCCGTTTGCCTTGGGTATGCAATAACGAATCGAGATGAGCTAAAATCTGTTTAGGTTCAGCCATCCGTCCGGCGCCTTCAATCAAAGAATTGCCTGTTTTTGTAGCGGGAAGATCACAGGCGAGAATTCCAGCCGTCGGGGTAATTCCCTGAAACCGAGGATCAAGTAATAAAGTTTGCCAATTGCGTTGTACGGAAACTTGCTTCCACATTTGTCGATTCATCGCCGGGGCCAGTAACACAGGACAGCTAGACGCTAAAACTGTATTGGTCAGTAAATTATCTGCACATCCTGTGGCTAATTTCGCTAAGGTATTCGCCGTCAGTGGTGCAATCAAAAAAACATCAGCCCATTCCCCTAACTGAATATGTAATGGCCGCCCATGAGTCGATTGCCAAAAGTCTTGATCCGTATAAGCCGATTGACGAGAGAGGGTTGCAAAGCTTAAGGGAGTAATAAATTTTTGGGCTGAGTCGGTCAAAATCACCCGAACATCAGCCCCAGCTTTGGCTAAGGTTGAAACAATTTCACAGACTTTATAAGCTGCAATACCCCCACTGATTCCAATTAGAATCCGTTTTTCCAAGGTGGAAGGCGAAATTATTCTCATCTATTAATCCAATTGAAACCTACAGATTGATTGAATCGTTACGCTTCATCATAGGCTTCAAGATCGAGCAAGTAAACATAAGGTTCCACTAGCTCTGGACGTTGAAACGCAATTGCTCGTAACAAATGCCAATCGTTGAGTCCTTCAAAGGGATTATTATAATCATCTCCTTCCAGACGTGCGGCTAATTGTGCCACATCATCAGCCGTGAGAAGTGAAATCTGTTGCGGTGAGGATCGAGTCAAGGTTTCCATGAGTTACACCTCCCGTGAATTGCATTTGTTTTGAGCCTGATAAGCAGGGTAGTCATCAATTGATTTCCCCATTTCTATACTAAGGGCATTTGGGGAATTATGGCATACAATTCATTACAAAACTTCTTATTAACCCTAAAACCTCTGGCCGAATTTCGTGACCCATATTAAATTCTTGATATTCAACCTGAGCACCTAACTGTTGAAAGACATTCCGCGCTTGCTGGGCGGCTTCTATCGGAACAACAGGATCTTGTTTTCCATGAACGATCAACACCGCAGATAAAGGATGATCTAACGGTTCGGGGGAAAAATGTAAATAACCACTTAAACTAATTAAACCCGCTAAGGGAAAATAACGCCCCACATCCAAAGCCATCGCTCCCCCTTGGGAAAATCCGCCTAATATTGTTTTAGATAAGGGAACCCCGGTACTCGCTTCTAAGGATTCTACCCATTCCTTAACTTGGTTTTGAGTTTCGGTCAATCCCTTATATTCAGGAGTTTCCAAGGCATACCACGCTCGTCCTAGGGGGGCTTGGGGATGGGGAAAGGGGGCTTGGGGAAAAATAAATTGATATTCAGGCAAACGCAGCATTGGAGCTAGAGCAGTCAGATCCTCGGCATTAGCACCCCAACCGTGCATTAACACAATTAACCCTTCAGGAGGTTTTCTGGTTTCCGGTGGAATGGAGATAAACTTTAAAGCCATGATTGCAAGGGATTGATAACATTCATGGTTTATAAAATAACATGAGAGATTGAAAACTCAGTCTAAGATTGAATTAAACAAAAATTGGACAAATCACCTGCAATCATTTCAATTCCTTGAAATCCTAATTTTTGCTGAAGTGTTATTAGGTTGTTGTCAAGGGTGTCCCTGATTATGTAATATCATTAAAACTATTATGTTAAATTATCAGCAGTAAAAAACTTTTTTAAAGTCATCCACCATCCGGCATTAATCCGATCTATTTCTCAAAAATTAACGAAAAAATCAAATCAATTGTAGGGTGCGTAAGGCGCAGCCGCACGCACCATCTTTTAGGGAAGAAATATGCAATACAATGCGATCACACCATCAGCCCAAAATCTATAGCGCTACTTGAAGAGGGAACAGGGAACAGCTTAACAGGGAACAGTAAGAAGTGAAAGGGTTTTAGAGTTTAAAAATGTCCTAACCGTAATGCGTAGCGCTATATTAATCCCGAAAAGAATTCTAAAAAAGGGAATCGATAAAATTGATTAGCGATCGCTTTTCCTATTACAGATGGTGCGTGTGGCTTTGTTTTACCCACGTTAGCGATCGCATCTTTCCCCGATACTTCCGCTTGTATTACAGATGGTGTGTGTGGCTTTGTTTTACCCACGTTAGCGATCGCATCTTTCCCCGATACTTCCGCTTGTATTACAGATGGTGTGTGTGGCTTTGTTTTACCCACGTTAGCGATCGCATCTTTCCCCAATACTTCCGCTTGTATTACAGATGGTGTGTGTGGCTTTGTTTTACCCACGTTAGCGATCGCATCTTTCCCCGATACTTCCGCTTGTATTACGGATGGTGTGTGTGGCTTTGTTTTACCCACGTTAGCGATCGCATCTTTCCCCAATACTTCCGCTTGTATTACGGATGGTGCGTAAGGCGAAGCCGCACGCACCCTACAGTCTGTGGTTCTATGGATATAAACCCCGATCCATTAAGGCTTGGGCGACACGACCCACGCCTAACGTATAAGCAGCTAATCGCATAGAAACCCCCCGCAATTTAGCTCGTTCACTCACACGAGAATAAGCTTGTACCATCAGGTTTTCCATTTCATGGTTCACCCGTTCTTCATCCCAAAAAACAAAAGATTGACCTTGCACCCATTCTAAATAACTGACAACCACGCCACCAGCGTTCGCTAAAATATCGGGGAGAACGATAATTCCTCGCGCTTCTAACATTTGATCGGCTAATAATGTAATCGGTGCATTAGCCGCTTCAGCAATCATTTTCGCTTGAATTTGATCGGCATTTTCTTCAGTAATTTGATCTTCCATTGCCGCCGGAACCAAAACATCACAAGCTAATGTTAATAATTCGGCATTGCTAATGGGTTCACTATCGGGAAATCCCGCTATACTATGATTGTTGTGGGCAGCGTAGGCTTGCAGGGCTGGAATATCTAAGCCATTTTCCGAATAGATCCCGCCAGATACATTGGAAACTGCTAAGACCGTCGCGCCCGCTTCATAAAACAATTGAGCCGCCGCCGCACCCACTTTCCCGAAGCCTTGAATCACAATTGCTACGCCTTCAAGGGTTTTGCCCATTTCGGCTAAGGCTTCCCGCACGGTAATCATCACACCCCGTCCGGTTGCCATATCTCGTCCTTTTGAACCTCCCACAGATAACGGTTTCCCGGTCACAACCCCTAGCACCGCCCGCCCCATATTCATCGAATAAGTATCCATGATCCAGGCCATTTCACGGGACGAGGTTCCCACGTCCGGCGCTGGAATATCGGTTTCTGGCCCAATATCTTTGATCAGTTCACTGGCATAACGACGGGTGATCCGTTCTAATTCATTTAAACTATATTGATGCGGATCAAAGCCAATGCCACCTTTAGCACCCCCGTAGGGAATGCCAAGTAAAGCACATTTCCACGTCATTAACATGGCTAAGGCGGAGAGTTCTCCCAAATTAACGGAGGGATGATAGCGTAAACCGCCTTTATAGGGGCCAAGGACATCACAGTGTTGGACTCGATGTCCCGCTAACACCTCAACTTTACCGTTATCGAGTTTGACCGGAATGGAAACGGTCACAACTTTGCGGGGTTGTTGTAACACCACCAGGATATTGTCATCAAGATTTAATTCAACCGCCGCTTGTCCCAAATAGCTACAAGTCCGATCATAGGGGCAAATATAAGCCGGAGTCGGTGCCGGATTTATTCTGACAGGAGAGGATACCATTGTGCAGACCTCCATCAGTAATCGCTGAATTTGTCTTCTATCTGTAGCCTAACCTGTGATCCCGAAGAAAAGGTTAAATTTGTAATAATTGTTACAGAATTTTACGTTTATGAGTGATATTAGAGGGAACAGGGAACAGGGAACAGGGAACAGGGAACAGGGAACAGGCAATAGGCAATAGGCAATAGGCAATAGGCAATAGGCAATAGGCAATAGTGGATAGCTGATAACTGATGACTGATGACTGATGACTGATAACTGTTAACTGATGACTGTTAAGGGTTGCACCCAGGAAACCCATTGATCTCGTCCTTGTTTTTTGGCACTGTAGAGAGCTTGATCGGCTTCGGTGATTAAGTCTTGGGGAAGTTGATGGGAGTGGGGAATTTGACTGGCGATGCCTAAACTGATAGTAACAATAGATTTCCCGTTAGGAGTATTGGCATGGGGAATCATTAAGTTTCTAACTGTAGATTGAATTTTGTCGGCGACACGATTAGCTTGATCGGGATTCGTATTCGGTAAAATAATCGCAAATTCTTCTCCACCATACCGAGCTAAAAGATCCGTTGAGCGGAGGATTTTTTGAATAGATCGAGCAATATTAATTAAGCATTGATCTCCGACAGGATGCCCATAGAAATCGTTAAAAAGTTTAAAATAATCAACATCAAATAAAATCAACGTTAAATAGTGATGCTTCTCTTGAGCAGTTTTCCAATTCCGATGAAAAATGATATCAAAATAACGACGATTCGCAATCCCAGTTAATCCATCTCTACGAGCCAGTTTTTCTAATTTTAAATTGGCGGTTTTCAGATCTTGCAGGGTTTGGCTTAATTTTTCGGCTTGGGAACGAGTTTGGGCTAATAAATCCGAGTGGCTAAGGGCAATACTAAACTGGGCTGCTAATTGTTCTACAAATTTGAGTTCATTGTTTGTCCATTCACGGCGACGATCGCATTGATGAATACACAGTAACCCCCAAAGGGTTTTACCATTCATTAAGGGGGCGACAATTTGAGCTTTAATTTGAAATTGTTCTAATAATTGAAGATGGCAATCTTTTAAGTTCGCTTCATAAATATTATTTAAAACTTGCATTCGACCTTGGTGATAATCCATCGCATATTTTTCTCCAAAACATCGATCATAAATTGGATGGGCTAATGCAGAATCATAGATCGGTAAAACGCTTTCAGAAACAAATTGACCTAAGCAATAACTGGATTCTGGATCAAAGCGAAAGACTCCCACCCGGTCAGCATTCAGGGCTTTGAGAACTTCTCTAGCAGTGGTTTTAAATAAAATATCTAAATCTAAAGATTCCCGAATGGTGGAAATAACGCTTAATAAAATTTGTTGTTGTTCACTGGTTTTTTCTAAATCTTTGGCTTTTTGTTGCGTCTGAGCTAATAATTCAGCTTGGTGAACTGCAAATCCTAAGTGAGTCGCAACTTGAGCTAAAAATTCCACTTCTGAATCGTGCCATTCACGAGGTTTAGAATGTTGATAGGCTGCCAAAACCCCCCAGAGTTTGTGTTGGGTAAAAATCGGAGCCGTTGCATAGGCTCGAATTCCAAACTGGAGTAAAACATCAACATGACATTGAGATAATCCAGCTTCAAGCACATCAGCAACCACTAAAGTTTGATTTTCCCGATATCGCCCCCCCTGGTTCTCCTGAAGATAACTATCAATCCAAACGGTATTTTTGCCTAACTTTTCTTCATCAATCCAACCGGGTTCAGCAAATTCAAAGTCACTGACAAATTCTCCACCCCAATCTTCATGGAAGCGATAAACAGCAACTCGTTCTGCTCCTAAGAGTTTACAGGTTTCTTTGGTTGTAGTGCGAAAAACATAATCGATATCTAAAGAGGCTCGAATTTTACTAAGCACTCGATAAAGAGCATTCTGCTGTTGCTTCATCTGCTCATTCTTAATGGTTTCTACTTGGAGTTTAGCTTCTAACTCATCCAGACTTGCTAATCCCAATAACTGATAACTCCAATTCAGGAAGGGACGCAGGATTGTCGCCAAGCCAAATAATTTTTTTTTATACAACATTAGCAAAGCATTCTGTTCAAGAATTTCGATTCTTTTAAGTATTCAATATACCGCAGAAGCTTACACCCTATCTGATGATTTTTTGATCACATTTCCATTGTAAAACTCAAGGAATTCTATTGAGAGTATACAGACCGGGGAAAGTTTAGTCCTTATGGGATCGGTCGTCCTGAAGTCAAAAAACCCAAACCCGCATCCTGTCTAGGATTTCAAGCTTGATCTAATATCAACAATCCTCTAAAAAGGGCGTTCGATGTTAGTTCTCAAATCCATTTCAGCGCGGGTTCTACACAGGAACTAAGACTCTGTGAATCAGGGTTTATTTCCCCTAAACTCTCTTTAGAGTGTAAGTTCCAATGGACAAACACAATGACTGTCTTTTAACCATTGTTCTCCGACTTGCTTTAAAGCGACTAAAACCGGTTGAAGTTCTAATCCCTTCTCCGTCAGAGAATACTCTACACGCGGGGGAATTTCAGCATAAACGGTGCGGTGGATTAACCCATGTTTTTCCAACTCCCGCAACCGAACTGTTAGGGTTTTGGTACTAATACCGGGTAACGCCTCTAACAGTTCATGGGTGCGTTGGTTTCCGCGAAATAACTCCCGCAGGATAGAGATTGACCATTTTGTTCCGATTAATTCCAGAATAAACTCAATCGGACACATCATGTCTAGGCATTGGTTACTGTCCCATACCTCGGTAGTCTTGTAACATTCCTTAACTTTCATTCGCGCCTCCTAAAAAAACTTAATGTTTTTTAAAATATCTCTCAGAAGCCGATCTGTCGCCATTCTTTCCATTAGGTAACTAAGACTATTTTACCAAGAGGGATGTCGATTTCCAACAGACGCAATAAGATAAAAGTAGGATTAATTAAACGTCGAGTATTCACTCAGCCACCTAAACTCAATCCAATTTAAACTAAATTGAACTCGACGCTTAAACATTAGGGATCAACCATTTACGATTTTAGAGAAAACACTAAATCTGTCTGAAGGTAGATAGAAATAGCCTTTTCTCTCAACAGACTTATTTTGCAATAAAAGTACATAATCACTATCTAAGGATTAGGTAGTTAGTTTGATTTGGAGTTATTTAAACCATGTTAAAAACCTTACCCTTTAAACCCTTATCTCAATATAAAGAACAAGCCTTAATTCTCTGGTTTGATCAAGTCGGAATTGAGGATGTTGGTTTAGTTGGCGGAAAAAATGCCTCCCTAGGAGAGATGATTCAACAGTTACAACCTAAAGGAATTAACGTTCCTCAAGGGTTTGCTATTACTGCTTATGCTTATTGGTATTTCATTACCTATGCCAATTTAGAACAACAACTCAAACAATTATTTGCGGGTTTAGATGTAGAAGATATTAAAAATCTTCGTCTTCGCGGTCAACAAGCGCGATCTCTGATTTTAAATACTCTATTTCCACCCAAATTAGAAGGCGAAATTGTAGCCGCTTATCAAAAACTTTGCGATCGCTATGGTCAAAATACCGATGTCGCCGTGCGTTCCTCCGCCACCGCCGAAGACTTACCCGATGCCAGTTTTGCAGGTCAACAAGAAACCTACTTAAATATTAAAGGAGCCAAAGCCGTCTTAGATGCAACTCGCTATTGTTTTGCCTCTATTTTTACCGATCGCGCCATTTCCTATCGTACCTTAAAAGGGTTTGATCACTGTAATATTGCCCTCTCCGTTGGTATTCAAAAAATGGTACGTTCCGACTTAGCGACATCGGGGGTAATGTTCTCCATTGATACCGAAACTGGATTTAAAAATGCTGCCTTAATTACAGCAGCTTACGGGTTAGGAGAAAACGTCGTTCAAGGTGCAGTAAACCCCGATGAATATCTGGTGTTTAAACCCACATTACGGGAAGGATTTAAACCGATTTTAGAAAAACGCTTAGGCACAAAAGCGGTTAAAATGGTGTATGAACTGGGACAAAAAACTAAAAATATAGAAGTTCCGATTTCTGAACAGAAAAAATTTGCTCTTTCTGACGAAGAAATTCTAAAATTAGCCCAATGGACAGTGATGATAGAAGATCACTATTCCCAAGTCCGACAATGCTATTCACCGATGGATATTGAATGGGCAAAAGATGGCTTAAATGGAGAGTTATTTATTGTCCAAGCTCGTCCAGAAACGGTACAATCTCAAAAAACAGGACGGGTTTTACAACATTATAAATTACAAGGCAAAGGTCGAGTATTAGTCACAGGTCGGGCTGTAGGTGATAAAATTGGGCAAGGAAAAGCTCGTGTCATGACCAGTGTTAAAAATATGGATCAGTTTCAAGCGGGAGATGTATTAGTCACCCATAAAACTGACCCCGACTGGGAACCGATTATGAAGAAAGCCAGTGCAATTATTACCAACGCTGGAGGCAGAACTTGTCATGCAGCGATTATTGCACGGGAGTTAGGAATTCCCGCTATTGTAGGTTGTGTCAATGCAACGGAAGTATTAAATACGGGAGATAAAATTACGGTTTCCTGCGCCGAAGGAGAAGCCGGAAAAGTTTATCAAGGGTTAGTTCCTTTTATTATTGAAGAAACCGTATTAGACCATCTTCCTAAAACCCAAACTAAAATGATGATGAATGTGGGAAACCCGGAAGAAGCGTTTAAATTGTCTGCTATTCCCAATGATGGTGTTGGGTTAGCTCGGTTAGAATTTATTATTGCAAATCACATCCAAACCCACCCCTTAGCATTAATTTATTTTGATCAATTACAAGATGAAGCCGTTAAACAACAAATTGCTCAATTAACGGAACATTATGATCATAAACCCGATTTCTTTGTTGATAAACTCGCTCATGGAATCAGTATGATTGCGGCGGCTTTTTATCCGAATCCTGTGATCGTGCGGATGAGTGATTTTAAAAGTAATGAATACGCGAATTTATTGGGGGGTCAACAATTTGAACCCAGCGAAGAAAATCCGATGATCGGTTGGCGGGGTGCATCCCGATATTATGATCCGAAATATCGAGAAGCATTTGCCTTAGAATGTCAAGCTTTAAAACGGGTGAGAACTGAAATGGGATTAGCCAATGTGATCCCGATGATTCCCTTTTGTCGGACACCGGAAGAAGGACAAAAAGTGTTAGCGGAAATGGCAAAACATGGGTTAGTTCGGGGAGAAAACGGCTTACAAGTCTATGTGATGTGTGAATTACCGAGTAATGTTTTAATGGCGGATGAGTTTTGTCAAGTGTTTGATGGCTTCTCGATTGGATCAAATGATTTAACCCAATTAATGTTAGGATTAGATCGAGATTCGGCGTTAGTCGCTCCTATTTTTGACGAACGAGATGAAGCCGTAAGACGCATGATTGAAATGGCGATCGCAACGGTTAAAGCCTACAATCGTAAGATTGGAATTTGTGGTCAAGCGCCGAGTGATTATCCTGAATTTGCACGTTTCTTAGTGGAATTAGGAATAGATTCCATCAGTTTAAATCCAGATTCGGTGTTGAGGACAACTTTGGATATTGCTGAGATGGAAGCCTCCCGCTAGGGAATGAAAAAATTGAAAAGTGGTGTAAGTTAACAACTGCTTTAGTGAATTCATCCTAAAGCAGTCTTCTCTCAACTGTAGGGTGCGTAAGCTCCGCGCACGCACCAAAACAACCCTATTTTTAAGTTAAATTATAGAAAGGGTCAATCCTTAATCTTAAATTTGTATTAAATATCAACAGCGTCAACCCTTGTAACTCAGAACCCTTTATGGAAACTCAACCTCTTCATTGTGTGTTAATTTGTCAACATCAGTCTTGTCAGCGACAGGGTTCGGTTGCAGTTCTGGAGGCTTTTGAAAATTATAAGATTGAGGGAGTAATAATAGAAGCCAGTGGTTGTCAAGGTCAATGTAATATTGGCCCGACGATGCGAGTCACGCCCGATGAAATTTGGTATTATCGCGTTAAACCGGAAGAAGTTCCCCTCATTGTTGAACAACACCTCAAACAAGGTCAACCCGTCCAAGATAAACTTAACCCCCGCATTCATCCCCGCTATCAATATTCTTAACTCGTTGTTGCGATTTATTAATCATAAAAAATCGACACAAATCCCAGTGTAGGGGTGAGGTTACCTCGCCCCGAAGATTAATTTGATTTTAATATTAATCTACTGTTCTAATCGTAAATTTTAATAGAATATCACTCATCTATAGTATAGCGCTACGCATTACGGTGAGGACATTTTTAAACCCTGAAACCCTTTCAATTCTTACTGTTCCCTTTTCCCTGTTCCCTGTTCCCTTGCGCGTAGCGCTATATCTGTTTGGATGGAAGATTGAGGAATTAAATAAATTAAACCTGAAATTAAAGTTAATCCCACAGAAACCCAGAATAAAATTAAAGTGGGAAGTTTCCAACTGTCCGGTAAGGGTGCAATGAGAAAAGCGATCGCTAAAATTTGACTGACTGTTTTTAATTTACCCCAAATATTTGCCCCAGAAATTTGAGTTTGATTCACCCGCCATCCAGCAATTGTCAGTTCCCGTGCTAACATTAAAAAGACTCCCCAAGCTGGGATTTTTCCTAATTCAATAAAGGCTAATAAAGGCGCAAAAACCAATAATTTATCTACCAAAGGGTCAAGAAATTTTCCTAAATCTGTCACTTGATTCAGTTTTCGAGCCAAATATCCATCTAACCAATCTGTACTCGCAACAATCAAAAAAATTCCCAAACAAATCCAACGGTTTGTAACGGTTGGATCATGTAAACCATATAATAAAAAGGGGACTCCCAATAAACGGGAAACAGTAATCCAAGTTGGTAAATTCATAAATCAGTTATTAGTTATCAGTTATCAGTTATCAGTTATCAGTAAAAAAGTTTAAAGTTGATTGACTCTTGACTTCTAGCTTTTACACTGATCTGTAATTAATGATAACTGATAATTGATTGAGGTTCTTCCCAAGTTTGATGAGAATTTTGGCTTAACTGGCTTAAATATTGCCGAGTAATATCAGCGCGATCTAAACTTACAAAATAATGGTGATCCACATCTTGATAAAATAATGCTCCTTCCAGGAGTCCTTGATAATCAGGGTTAGTTTGAGATTCCAGAGTTAACCAAACCGCCTCAGTGCTTGAAGGAATTAAACCTGGGGGTAATGTTCCATTTAAAATTGCTACAATCCGATCTTGACAGGAACGAGTATTGATTCCTCGATTTTCTAAGAGTTGATTGACTTCTGACAAAGATAACGGTTGTTCTTGAAATACTCGTAAAAGTTCAGCTAAAATAAAATAATCACTGTATTGATGTCGGGATACATCCAAAACTTTAAAATAAAGGGGTAAAACCGCTAAACCCCAAGCTAATCGACTACTATGAGAATAATTATTATCAGAATTCTCTGGGTTTCGGGGACTATCTTGAGTAATCAACGCATTCGGTAATTTTTGGCGTAACCAACGGCTAAAGGTCGGCCAAGTGCTATTTCCCCCCGTACAAATTGCTTGATTAATGCCAACAGGAGAGATCCCTTTTTGACTAAACAGATGATTGAGTTCTCGATTTAACTGTTGTACAAAAGGAATCAAAATCTTTTGTTCTAAATCCTGTTGAGAAACCTCCCAAGAATAGTTATTTAATTTCAAGATATAATGATCGGTTTGCTGAAGTTTAAATTTGAGAAGTTCAGCAATTTCTAATAATTTTAATCCCGCTTCAGAACTCTGTAAAATCTGTTGTAAACGATAACGTTTGGTTAAATCAGGATGTCCGGGTTGGGGGGAAACAAAATCAGGAATATCAAAAGTTTGGAAGGGTGAACCTTCTGGATGCAGCAAAAGTTGAGTGATAATATCCTGATTAAACGCATCTCCACCATAGGCGACCTGATGACAAACGACCTGGGAAGCCGAAAACTCCCTTAAATCTTGAGGTAGGGTGGCTACCGCCATTTCAGTAGTTGTAGCTCCAATATTCAGCATTAAAATTGTGCTGTTTGGATCAGGAGAATTGAGATGAAATTGATATAATAAAGTGGCGATCGCATCTTCAATAATAAAAATTTGTTCAGGACGTTTTACCAGTCCTGCGGCTAATGCTGCTTCTCGAAGATTAAACCGATAAGCTTCGGTTGCGCCAACTGGACATCCTAAAATTATTCCCCCTAATGCCATTAAAGCTTGTTGAAATTCCTCGCCATCAAGTCCCACAGCACCAAGGCGATAAATATTGGGTAAGGCGATACTGGGACAATTTACCCGGTTTCTTTCTATTAATCGCGGAGTTCCCCGACCCTGCAAAACCCGACTAGGATTTAATGTAGACAATAATGCTGTCCACGCTTCTTGAAATCCTCCCAAAAAAATAGACTGTTGTTCTGACCATTGAATCATGGGAAATGCGGTTAACCCAGAGGAATCATCGTCTCGATAATAGGGAATTGCCAAATTTAATAAGGGTTTAAAATGTTGCAAGTGGCTAGGTGTTGCTTCCTCCTGGGAATTAACATAATAGACTTGACACGGAAGCCGAAACGTGAAAGGAAGATCCTCAACTTCCGAGAGTTCCGTGTGTTCTGCTTGCCAATAAATGGGATAAACTTTACGGGTATCCCGATGAAACAAGGCCGCAGATAATCCCGTTGTTCCTAAATCAATCCCTAAATACCATTGAGTCTGTTGTCTCAACAATTCTAAAGCAGAAATATCCGTCTCAATACCTGAATCCTGAACCATCATCATTAATCATTAATCAGTTATCAGTTATCAGTTATCAGTTATCAGCTATTAGTTAACTTTAATTAGTCAATTAACTCTTAACTTTTAAAGACAAGCCATAGCCCATCTCTACACTGATTACTGATAAAATTCTTGACTCAACGCTTCCAAACTGAGTGAATTTTCTTCTTCTTGTTCATTCTCCAACCGGACGGGAGTTTTCTCAGCTAGATTCAAACTATTAAAGACATCATCTAAGGTTAAATCCGAAAAACTTTGTAGAGATACCAAATTTTCGGCCTCTTCCGATGGAACATTCAAAGGTTTAACACTGAGAGAAGGAACTGATTGCACGGAACGGGGTTCCATGCCCATATCTCTAAATAAATCTTCAAAGGTAATGACTTCTTCAGGCGAGGATGATTTGGGGACTACTTCTAGGGTTGGTTTTTTATTAGTTAGGGGTTGAGATTTAAGTTGAGGATTGAGTGGTTTTTCGGATAAATTTTGGGTCGAAAAACTGATTTCTGATTTTGATTCTACTTGCTCTAAATCAAACAAATCAGCTTCTAAAAATTCCAAAGTATTGCGACCAATTAATAACCGAGAATCAACTTGATCACTCGTTTCTTCTAAGGAGATTGGCAGCAAATTTTCATCCGGGGAAGCTTGAATATACTCATCCGTTTCCCAACTGGCGGTCTGCTTCTCAATATTAGGCGCAGGAGATTTTTTCACCGTTGGAATAGCTGTCAGCATTTCTTGAGTGCTGGCAGACACCACACCTACATTAGCGGGGGATTCATCCTCAAAGGTGGGTTCTTCAAAAATATCGCTTAAATCTGCTAAGGTTTCCTCAAAGGGATTAGACACCGTTGGAATCGAGAACTCAGCAACAATAGCCTCAGACTCCAAATCCTTAGATTCTTGGGAAACTTCTGGGTTCGATTCATTGAACAAATCCAAAGAATTCAGACTGAGAACAGGTTCATTTTGTATTGATTCTGTTGTTGTTTTTGAATCCTCTAATACTTCTTCTGTGTCTCTATTAAAATCTGATTCATTCACCCCTGGAAGCCCTTCAGCATCCGTTGGTGTTTCCTCATCTAATAATAGAGTCTCTATATCTTCCGAAAGATCCTCCTCATCTTCATCAAATTCCTCAAGAATTTCCACATCTTCCCCAAATAAATCGATTTCCTCTGATTCGGTAATATTAACAATCGGAGATTCTTTCTCTGTTTCTAGGGAACCGACATCTTCCCCAAATAAATCGATTTCCTCTGATTCAGTAATATTAACAATCGGAGATTCTTTCTCTGCTTCTAGGGAACCGACATCTTCCCCAAATAAATCGATTTCCTCTGATTCGGTAATATTAACAATCGGAGATTCTTTCTCTGCTTCTAGGGAACCGACATCTTCCCCAAATAAATCGATTTCCTCTGGTTCAGTAATATTAACAATTAGGGATTCTTTCTCTTCAGCCCCATTAAATAATGCTTCTAAGTCTAAATCAGCATCAGAACTTTCTGGCTCTAACACCGACTCATCCCAAGCCAAGGAAAAGCCGGGTTCCTCCGGTCTTAACTCCAACTCCTCTTCAATAGTCCGAGGAGATTGAACCTCAACGGGCGATAAAGGTTGAAGGATGTCCGGTTGTTTCCCTTCTTCCCCTTGTGCTTGGGCCATCTCCTGAGTCGAGGTAAAACCCACATCAGGTTGTCTGGGAACTTCTGCCCCCGCATAGGGTAAAAATTCCTCAACCGTAAAAGATAACTCCTCATCAGAGGAAACCGGAGGAGTTATCACAGACTGTACGATTTCCGGTTCTCTGTTCTTTGTTGCCTCTAACCCAATTACAGGGGATTCAGATTCCGTTAATTGTAACGAAGACTGTAAATAGGAAGACGTTTCTTGACCTACCTGTTGAGCCAGTTGGTTAACCAACGTTGTAAACATCACTTCCCCTTGTTTCCCCAAACTGTGCATCCGTTCCAAACTTTGGGACAAGGAATCAGAATAAGTTTGGAGATTCCGTTGTAACGCTTCAAAAATCACGCTTAGACTTGAATCTAGCGTCATCAACAAATGATCCGATTGAGCTTGCAACTGTCGCATCTGTTCTAGGCGTTGGGCTGGCGTCAGACTAGAAACAGAAGTTTGTGACCCGTCCGAGGGGTTGGAGGGCAGGGCTGGAAGGGAATTAGATTCAGTCAATAAAACCGAATCTAAAAAGCGGTTTTCAATATGGTTAAGGGTTTCAGTAACATTATGAATCAAACTATCCTGTAATCGAGTCATGAACTCCTGCAAAAATTCACGACTGAGTTGTTGTTGATAGGATGGGGGCTGGATTTGTGCCAGAGTTTGGGCTTTTCGGGCTTCTAATTGTTGAATTTCTTGGACTAAACTCCGTTGTTGAGTGCGTAAGTGATCGACCTCTTCTTGAAGAGGTTGAGTGAGATGGGTACGCAGATAAATCATTTCCCGGCGGATGGCTTGCCATAGTGGTTCTCGCATTCCCGGTGATTCAGGTTGATGGGTCTCCATCGGCGACAGGAGAGCCCCCTCGTCTACCTGTTGCTGAAGAAAGACCAAATACTTTCGCACACGCTCTAGGACTTGACGGGAGCGTGTGACAGTTTCCCCAAAGACAACCCAAGGTAAACGTAAGTTGGGTTGGCTTAGAACCTCGTCAATTTCGGCGATGAGTGCCTGGATCTGATCCTTCTGAACGTTCAAGGCTGAACCCTCTCAATAATCATTGGTTGATGCGTTCTGTACGTTCCTAACTCCACAATCGCTTGATCTTCAGGATTCCCCAGATTAAAGCAATTGTTATCTACATAATATGTTAGGCTTCAGAAGCACTCAAGTAGCCAAGTTAAGATTTTGGGGTGGATTGGAACATGGCGACCGAGGGGCAACATTGTTAAAAACTAAACCAGTTTAACTTTTTTGTGTCCTAATCGCTCTAAAATAGAAAATTGCCTAATCATTTGTTATTCCTGTTGGAATCAACAGAGGCATAATCTTAGTTAATATGATAGGGGGAATTTTGGGAGGATTGACACTCTTGAGCACTAATTCTCCTGACGGACAATCCACTAAAAACCCACTTTCTTTATTAGCTACTGAAGATTGCGAATTTATAAGTAATGACAGCCTCATGGAAGATCGGTATTTCTCCCGTGACAATCAATCTGATATCCACAAGATGATCCTCTCAACGCCTTTCTTTGAAGGCTTGCCGACTGATGCAGCTGATAAAGCAACATCTCATATTGTGGGTCGAAACCATCCAGCAAACCAAGTTATTTTGTTAGAAAATGACTGGGGGAGTTCCGTTTATTTTATTTTGGATGGTTGGGTCAAAATTCGTACCTATAATTTGGATGGTAAAGAAGTAACGCTAAATATTTTAGGTAAGGGTGAACTCTTCGGAGAAATGGCAGCCTTAGATGAAGTTCCCCGGTCTACGGATGTGATCACATTAGCTCCCACCTTAATTGGGAATATGCCGGCTCAGGATTTCGTGGAGTTAATTACAACGGAGCCTCGCGCCGGAATGCGACTGGCTCAGTTAATGGGGAGGCGTTTGCGTCAGGTGAATCGACGTCTACGATTGCGTGAATCCGATAGTACCTCACGGGTTGCTGATATTTTACTCTTTCTAGCCGAAGGTCAGGGAAAAAGCTCCAACGAAGGAACCCAAATTCCTAACCTTCCCCATCGAGAGTTAAGTGGTTTAAGTGGATTGGCACGAGAAACGGTAACTCGCGTTTTGAGTAAACTAGAAAAGAAAGGCTTAATTCATCGGGAACGAGATATTTTAAGTATTCCTGATGTCCACGCCCTAGAACGGATGCTGGTCTAATACAATTCTATTCCCGATTGCATGAGTGATTCCTCCCCATCGAGATCCCCGGCTTGCTCCTCTGAATCTGAGCATCAGAGTGTTGCATCCGTTGATTGTGATCCCCTCTCTCCCTCAACTTCAAGTTCTGTGCCTTCGATATCTCCTTCCCATAAAAACGCTCTCATCCTAGTTGAAACTGCGTTTTTAGCGAGTGCGGCGAGTTTAATTTGGTTTGTTAATTATTATTTCCCGATGGGGCCAGTGCTGCGGTTATTTTTCTGTTTACCGATGGCACTGTTATATTTACGTTGGGGAAAACGAGCCTCTGTGATGGGGGCTGTAGCTTCATTTTTATTATTATCGGTATTGATGGGGCCGACTCGCAGCATTGTGTTTTTGATTCCCTATGGCTGGTTAGGCGTGGTCTTGGGGGGAATGTGGAAACGGGGTGCCGCTTGGTGGATGTCTATTTCCATTGGGTCTGTGATTGTGGCGATTGGTTTTTTCTTTAAGTATTGGTTACTGTCAATCCTTCTGGGACGAAATTTGTGGGCCTATGGCACTGTCCAAATTGCTTCCCTGGCGGAATGGATTTTTATTAAGTTAGGGATTTTGGCTCAACCCAGTTTAATGTTAGTGCAAGCGATCGCGGTTTTAATGATTTTTATTAATAGTATTGTCTATTTATTTGTGGTTCATCTGGTATCTTTGCTGTTATTAGATCGCCTTAATAGCCCGATTCCTCGCCCGCCGAAATGGGTACAAGTTTTATTAGATTATGAATAAACTGTTGGAACATATTTAAACTTTAACCTTCGGTAACTTGACCATAAAGGTTGTTCCTTTCCCCTCTCCACTTTCAACCTCAAGGGTTCCTTGATGAGCTTCGGTAATACTCTTAGCTAAAAATAATCCTAATCCCCAGCCTGCTTGATCCTCAGCACCAATAGTTCGACGGAATTGTTGAAATAGGATTGATTGAGCTTCTAGGGAAATCGGCTTGCCTTGATTATGGATAGTCAGGTTGACCTGTGTTTCATTGTGCTGGAGGGTAAGTGTAATTGGCGTATTTGGATCACCATATTTCACCGCATTAATGGCTAAGTTTTCAATTACCCGTCGTATTTCTTTGCGACTGCAATAAATCCTGATATCAGCATCACAGACAACAACAAATCGCTCTCCATAAGCGAAGTTCAAATCCTCCACTACTTCCTGAAGGAGTACCTCTAAACTGCATTCTTCAAATTTCATTTTTAAGCTCTGTCCTGACCGTAGCCGACTCGCATCCAGCAGATCTTGAATCATTAAATCTAGACGATTGACTGCACCGAGCATCCTCGCAGCCACATCGATGTGGGTGTCTCCTCGCTCAAGCCGTCGCAGAGTCAATTGAGTTCCCAGTTTGACCACATTCAGCGGCCCTCTGAGGTCGTGAGTTAGCGTCACCATAAATAACTCTTGAATATCTCGCAACGTTTCGGAGAATTGAGTCGCAGCGTCATTAACGGCTTGCTCAATAGAGCCGATAATAATGTCTCGCTCCTCTACTTCTAAAGGTGCTTCTTCTTCTAAAACTTGAAAGATGACTTGACGGAGGATGTGATACTCCAAAATGAGTTGACTCATAGAGTAGTCAGCATACCCTGCCCGTTCATGCCCATGTTGCTTGCAAATCCGAGTGCTTTCTACCTCGTCGGCTGTGATTTGGATAGATGTCCTGACGATTCTGTTTGAGAGTTTATCTACCAGTTGGTTTAAGTACAGAGGTAGGGAATTTTGCAAGACAAGAGAATTTTGATGGGTTGATGCACCGACTTCATCACGAACCCGCTTTTCCCACAGGTGCATAATTCTTTCAGCATTTTGTTTAAGACGCTCAGACACTTGGTTGGACATCGTTTTGGTTGTGGATGAGTGACTGTTGAGAGAACACACACTCTCTTCCTTTTATACGGTGTATTGTGGTAGTACAGCAATGGTTATAAGACCAAAGTGGGAGTTTAAAAACTCAGTGTCTTCAGACCTGAGATGAAAAACGACTCAGGGGGTTTTAACTCCCGTGAATATTCTAACAATTTATGCTTACCTAAAAGTAGGTCGAGACAAGGAGACTTCCATGATAGTTTTAGAATATAAAGTTAAAGGCAAGCCCAATCAATATCAAGCAATTGATCAAGTAATTCGTACCACTCAATTTGTTCGCAATAAAGCGATTAGATACTGGATGGATAATTCCAGAGAATTGAAGATTGACAAGTTTGCCTTAAATAAATATTCAACGACTCTCAGAAAGGAATTCTCGTTTGTTAACGATCTAAATTCAATGGCAGTCCAATCCGCAGCAGAGCGGGGATGGGCTGCCATTAGTCGTTTTTATGACAATTGCCAGAAAAAGATTTCTGGGAAAAAAGGATATCCTAAGTTCCAGAAAGTAGGAATTGAGTCGTTTTATACAGACTCTAATGGATACCAAGAACCTAATCCTAAGTTTTTGAGAAAGATGGAAACGTCTATTAAGAAATCTCAGAGACAAATCTATAAAAAGGTTAAGGGTTCATCAGGTAGACGGAAAGCTAGAAAAGTTTACGCCAAAAAACACTTAAAAGTAAGTCGGCAACGGAATGAACACGCAAAGAGAATTGCACGTAACGTATGCACATCTAACGATGTAGTCGCCTACGTTGGCGTAGCCTGCGCGAAGCGCATAGATTTAAGTGTTAGGAATTTAGTTAAAAACCACTGTTTAGCTAAATCAATTAGCGACGCTAGTTGGTATTTGTTCCGGCAATGGATAGAATATTTTGCAGCTAAGTTTGATAAATTAGCAATTCCTGTTCCACCCCATTACACTTCGCAAAAATGCAGTAATTGTGGGGGAATTGTGAAAAAATCTCTATCAACTCGCACCCATATTTGTAATTGTGGATGCGAATTACATAGAGATACAAATGCTGCAATTAACATTCTGAATTCAGCTAAAAATAGGGAAGGGCATTCCCAAATTAACGCTACAGGAGTTGGAGTCTCTACTCTTCTTGGGGCAACCCTGGTTGAGCAAATTCTGACGTAGAATGTAGAATCCCCGCCTCTTCAGAGCGGGGAGTGTCAACAGGAACGTACTTCACTCCCAATTCCTCTAATGATCATCCTCCCACCCTATTTTTATGACCGTTCGCGTTTATACTGAGTTTGACCTAGGAAATCATTGGTTAGACCGCTATCAAGGTTGTTCCCCTGTATTTGCTTGTATATTGGGATTTACCGCCACCGCTTTAATTCCAGGGATTTCTGCCGCCGGAGCCACCCCAGAGACTCGACAATATACAGCCGTGGCGGATGCGGAATTTCTCTACAATGGCCCCCAACCTCAAGCTCACTATCCCTTACCTCCCTTAGCAAAGGGAGCATCTCCCGTCTTAATCTCCCGTGCTGTTCTGGAAGCCTTGGACTGTCCTTTATATGTGTTTAATGGGGGATTATCGGTTTCCCCTTCAGTTCCCACCGTGAATTTAGGGGGCGTTGGGGCCCAGTGTTTAACATCGGGTGCTGCGATGACCTTAGAAACGGTCAAACATCTGTTAGAGCAAGGATTAATCTGGGGAGAACGATTAGCAAAACAAGCTGAAAACAGTTATGTGATTTTATCGGAGTGTGTTGTGGGGGGAACCACAACCGCTTTAGCGATATTGCTAGGGTTGGGCTTTCCGGCTATGGGAAAAGTCAATAGTAGCCATCCCCAATGTAATCATCAGCAAAAATTAGCGATCGCTACAACGGGGTTAGAGCAAGGGGGATTTTGGCCCTTATCACAGACGGGATCTCAGGGTGTTGATCCCTTAAAGTTGGTAGCGGCGGTGGGTGATCCGATGCAAATTGTAGTGGCGGGAATGGCGATTTCTGCTAGTCGTAGTGTAGGGGTATTACTGGCGGGAGGAACCCAAATGTTAGCTGTATATGCGTTAGTAGAGGCGATCGCCATGGCCTTAGACCTGGGATGGGAGCGATCGCAAATTGTGGTGGGAACAACTCGTTGGGTAGCGGAGGATGAAACGGGTGATACGGTTGGGTTAGCGGAAGCGGTGGGAAGGGTTCCCCTGTTAGCCACCCAACTCAATTTTTGGGGTTCCCGTTATCCTCAACTCCAAGCCTACGAACAAGGGTATGTGAAGGAAGGAGTCGGAGCCGGGGGGGCTGCTATTGCGGCTCATCTAGCTCTGGGTTGGGATAATTCCCAATTGCTACAAGCTGTTGAGGGTATTTGCGATCGCATGATTTCTCTGTCTTAATGTCAAATTCAATAATTTTCTGCTATAATACCAATTGGCATAAAAAACGCGGACATGGCGGAATTGGTAGACGCGCTAGATTTAGGTTCTAGTACCGTAATGGTGTGAAGGTTCAAGTCCTTTTGTCCGCATTTATTGATTGGCTCGTAGGAAATGCTTACACCGTTAACAGCCATTACGGTACTAGAACCTAAATCTAGCGCGTTACTCAAAAATTACTCAATCTACTACTAACTTACAAGTAAAATGAGTAAATTATCCTTAACCTTTACATAAGGATAATTTATATAAAACCTTAAATAATTAATTAAAAATTATATTAATTATCACCAAAACTCACTATCACAAAATTTAAAAACTGTCAAATTATATAAATCAAAATTTATTGATACAGAGGTATTGTCAACAAGCAAAATTATTGAAACCTTATTTTTCTATAGGCCTATGAAGGTTTTGGCTAAATTACCCCTATATTTACTCACTCCCCCCCTAACCCAAACCGCGATTATATGACTTACAGTCTACCCGTCAAGGGCAATAGTCCTACGGATTCGTTTCACTCACCCTTGACCGCTATCCCTACAGCCCTAAATCTCTCTGTTGTGGGTTAGGGGGGTATCATCCCTAGCAGAAAGGACGCTCTAATAACTCACTCACTATCATTTATCTATTTTCAGCCGCCGAGTTCGGCGGCTGAAAATAGATATGAACTAATGAGTCTTTAGAATTTCACTCCCACTGGTTTAACGTCAGTGGGTTTTTTATTAAGGGGGTTGTGTAAAATACCGTGTAAGGGTTGTGTAAGCGTCGCAAGTCTTACTATGTATAGGTTTTAAGATATTTAACCATCAACAGATAAGTAGGGGCTGTGTAAGAGGTTGTGTAAGGTTAAAAGCGTTACAGAGTAGGGATTTCAGCATAGCTTACACAGCTTACACATCATTTTCCCTAAAATTTTTGAAAAACGGGTAAGGGTATTAATCGGGTAGTCCTAACTGGACATTGACAGAGGTATAGGTAATGAAAAATGATTTTTTTAGTAAAAAGGCTGTGTAGGCTGTGTAAGGAATGGTGAAAGTATTGATATATAAGGGTTAGAGGTTTACACAACCCCTTTACACAACCCCCTATCTAGTTTTAGCGTTAAAATACCTGTAACCCTTACAAGGTAATAGTCTTACCCTTACACAACCCCCTTACACAACCTACCGTGTAAATAGAGATAAAAATAACCCACCGATTGTTAGTCAGTGGGTTTTAGTGTTTGGGGGGTGAGTGGGTTAGTTATCCTTTAGCGGGTTTAACCCGTTCTCTTTCTGTTTCAATGCTTTTTCAGCCAATTTAGCCATAATCCAGCTAACAGAGCGTTCCTCTTCATTAGCCCAACGCTCTAACTCTTTTTTGACTTCCGGTTCAACGTAAGTGCTAATTAAATCTAGTTTGCGTTTACCCAAGTCTTTCACAGAAACCTCTACAGAACTTATCATACCTTGCTTTACCTTTATTTACTTTACCGTACTTGCTAATGTATCATACTCTCTGCTACAGTATCAACAAGTCAATAAACAACCCGTAGTGCTAACCGTCCAAAGTCTGACACTACGGGTACTCACCCCTAACTACTTAGGAGTCTTTAAATTATGACACTAACAGAACTCAAAGCACGCGCTACTGAATTGGGTTTAACCCCCGATGAAGTACGTCAGCATGGGAACCTTAGCTATAAAGCGACATGGGAGGCTGCGATCGCTCAATTTATGGTATGGAAAGAGGCGGTTGACACCCATTGCGAACAGATGGATATTCCTCAGTGGAGTTACCCAGAAGACAGCGTAGAAG